>NZ_JBHXRU010000033.1:0-61834 GCF_042716255.1 Streptomyces sp. NPDC058662
CCCTCCGCACGACCGGTGCACCGGCGACTAGTCGCGGCGCAGGTTCGGCTTCAACCCCTTGAAGCGGGCCAGCAGCCCGTTGACGAACGAGGGGGACTCGTCCGTGGAGAACTCCTTGGCCAGCTGGACGGCCTCGTCGATGGCCACGGCGTCCGGGGTGTCGTCCACCCAGATCAGCTCGTAGGCACCGAGTCGCAGGATGTTGCGGTCCACGACCGGCATGCGGTCGAGGTCCCAGTCCACGGCGTAGGTGACGATGAGGTCGTCGATACGGTCCACCTTGTCGGCGTACCCCTCGACGAGGTCCATCGTGAAGGCACTCACCGGCGGCTGCCGGTCGTCCGACCGCGCGTGGCGGATCCAGTCCGCGAGCACCTCGCGCACGGGGACCCCGCGCTGGTCGGCCTCGAACAGGATCTGGAAGGCGCGCTTGCGCGCATTGCTCCGAGCAGCCACGGGTTAGTTGCTCTTCCGGCCGAGGTAGTCGCTGGTGCGGGTGTCGACCTTGACCGTCTCGCCGGTGGTGACGAAGAGCGGGACCTGGATCTCGTAGCCGGTCTCCAGGGTGGCGGGCTTGGTGCCGCCGGTGGAGCGGTCGCCCTGGACGCCCGGGTCGGTGTGCTGGATCTTCAGCTCGACCGCGGCCGGGAGCTCGACGTAGAGCACCTCGCCGTCGTGCTGCGCCACGGAGGCGGTGAAGCCCTCGATCAGGAAGTTCGCGGCGTCGCCGACGGCCTTCTTGTCGACCATCAGCTGGTCGTAGGTGTCCATGTCCATGAAGACGAAGTAGTCGCCGTCCATGTACGAGAACTGCATGTCGCGGCGGTCGATCGTGGCCGTCTCGACCTTCGTGCCGGCGTTGAAGGTCTTGTCGACGACCTTGCCGGAGAGCACGTGCTTGAGCTTGGTGCGCACGAAGGCCGGGCCCTTGCCGGGCTTGACGTGCTGGAACTCGACGACGGACCAGAGCTGGCCCCCGTCGAGCTTCAGCACCATGCCGTTCTTGAGGTCGTTCGTGGAAGCCACGGTTGCGGAATCTCCTGCACTGGAAGACCACGGGTGCGCGCACAGTCCGGCGGGCGGACTAGAGCGCGAGCAGCTCCTTGGTCGTAATGGTGAGTAGCTCGGGACCGCCGTCCGCCTCGGGGCGCACGACGAGCGTGTCATCGATCCGGACACCTCCCCGGCCCGGGAGGTGAACCCCCGGTTCGACGGTGACCGGCACGCAAGCGTCCAGTTTACCCATTGCCGTAGGTGCAAGCTGCGGGTCCTCGGCGATTTCGAGACCGACACCGTGTCCGGTCCACGGAGCGAGGGCCTCCCCGTGGCCCGCGGAGTCCAGCACGGACCGCGCGGCATGATCCACATCGCGGTACGCGGCCCCCGGCAGCAGGGCCTGCCGGCCGGCCCGCTGGGCGGCGAAGACGAGTTCGTACAGCTCGATCTGCCAGTCCGCCGGGGTGGTGCCGATGACGAAGGTGCGGCCGATCTCGCACCGGTAGCCCCGGTAGTTGGCGCCGAGGCACACGGAGAGGAAGTCGCCCTCCTCCACCCTGCGGTCGGACGGGCGGTGCCGGGAGCGCCCGGAGTGCGGTCCGGTACCCACGGAGGTCGGGAACGCGGGCCCGTCCGCCCCGTGGTCGACGAGCCGCCGCTCCAGCTCCAGCGCCAGGTGCCGCTCGGTGCGCCCGACGAGGATCGACTCCAGGAGCTCGCCGAGGGCCTGGTCGGCGATCTCGGCGGCGATCCGCAGGCAGGCGATCTCCTCCTCGTCCTTGACCAGGCGCTGCTGCTCCACCGCCGTACCGAGGTCCGCCAGGCTCAGCTTCGGTGCCACGGAGCGCAGGGCGCGGTGCCGGGCGACCGTCAGGTGGTGCTCCTCCACCGCCAGCGAGTCGGCGCGCACGGCGGCGGCCATGTCCGCGGCCGCGACGGCGGGGTCCCCGCCGGGGCCCGTCAGCACGGACAGCCGCAGGCGCTCGTCCAGCCGGCCCTCGTCGGCCTCGCCGCTGGGCGTGCGGCCGCAGAACATGACGTCCTCGGTGGGCCCGACGAGGAGGACGGCGCCCGAGGGCGAGGCCCCGGACAGGTAGCGGACGTTCGACGGACGCGTGATCAGTGCGGCGGCGTTCCCCGCGGCGGCGCAGCGGTCGCGAAGCAGGCCCCGGCGGGCGGCGTACACGTCTGACATGCTTTCGAGCCTACGAGCGCGCCGCGCATCCGGCCCGGCGAGCGCGTCCGGACGGGGCCGGGGCGGGGCCCCGGATCCCGGCCCGCGGGCGCCGTGACCGGCCCGGTCACCAGGTGCCCGGAGCCGCCAGCGCCCGCGCGAGGGCCTCGTCGAGGGCGCGGGCGGTGCCCTCCACGTCGAGCTGCGAGTTGTCGATGATCGGCAGTCCGGATCCGTACCAGCCGGCCATCCGGCCGTGGATCCGCGCGACCTCCTCGTCGGAGAGCCTGCGGTTGCCCGAGCGCGCCGCGTTCCGCTCCAGGACGATCTCCAGGCCGGGCAGCAGGACGACGGGCAGCAGGGCCGGGCCCACGTGCCGCTTCCAGCCGCCGAGCCCGACGACCGGGCGGTCCGGGAAGACCGCGTCGTCGAGGATGCAGGAGATGCCGTTGGCCAGGTAGTTGCGGGCGGCGAAGCCGCAGGTGCGGCGGGCGAGGCGGTACTGCGCCTCGGAGAACTCGTTCCAGCCCGCCTGCGGGTCGGCGAAGCCGGAGCACACCCACTCCCGGACGTCGTCCAGGCTGACGTGGGCGGTCGGTACCGGCCGCGTGCTCGCCCAGTGCCGGGCCACGGTGGTCTTGCCCGCGCCGGCGGGGCCGATGAGCAGCACCGCGAGGGTGGCGCCGCCCGTCCCGGCCACGACGGGCGGAAGCGGGACGTGCCCGGTGGCCTCGGGCACCGCCACGACCGGGACCTGGCCCGATGTCCCCGGCTGGTGCCCCGCCGGGGGCCCGGCCTGATGCCCCGGCGGGGGCCCGGCCTGATGCCCCGGCTGGTGCCCCGCCGGGGGCCCGGCCTGATGCCCCGGCTGGTGGCCCGCCTGAGGTCCGGCGGCCCGGTGTCCCGGCGGGGAACCGGCCGGGTGCCCCAGCTGGTGGCCCGCCGGAGGACCCGGCGGGTGCCCGGCGGGTCCTCCGGCGGGCCAGCCCTGCGCCGGGGGTATCGGCGGCTGCTGGGGCGTCACCGGGGGCGGTCCCTGCTGCCACTGGCCCGCGCCCCCGCCCCCCACTCCTTGGTGCATCCGCTGCCACTCCGTCTCGTTCCGGCGACTGATGCGAGAACGTTATATGACCCCGGAGGCCCGGCCGTCCACCGGCGTCGCGGTACGGAGCCCGGTGCTGTGACCGGAAAGGTGCACCGTGTCACACCGCTAAGGAGAGATCTCCTCCGCCAGGGCGCGCAGCGCCAGCCGGTACGACCCGATGCCGAAGCCGGCCACGGTCCCGGTCGCCACCGCGGCGATGACCGAGGTGTGCCGGAACTCCTCGCGGGCGTACGGGTTCGAGATGTGCACCTCGATCAGCGGCGCGGTGCGCTGCGCGGCCGCGTCCCGCATGGCGTACGAGTAGTGCGTGAAGGCCCCCGGGTTGATCACGACCGGGATCCGGCCGTCCGCCGCCTCGTGCAGCCAGCGCACGAGCTCGCCCTCGTCGTTGGTCTCGCGGACCTCGACGTCGAAGCCGAGCTCCGCCCCGAGCGCCCGGCAGCTCTCCACGAGCCCGGTGTACGAGGTGGCCCCGTACACGTCGGGTTCGCGCGAGCCGAGGCGGCCCAGGTTCGGGCCGTTCAGGACCAGGACGCGGCGCGGGGCCCCGCTCACGCGGAGACCTCGCCATACGCGGCCACGAGCACCGCCGGGTCGGGTCCCTCCAGGACGGTCGGCTTGGCCAGCCCGTCCAGGACGATGAAGCGCAGCAGGTCGCCCCGGGACTTCTTGTCGACCCTCATGGTCTCCAGCAGCTTGGGCCACTGGTCGCCGCGGTAGGTCAGCGGCAGGCCGACGGAGGCGAGCACCGCCTTGTGCCGGTCGGCCGTCGCGTCGTCGAGCCGGCCCGCGAGCCGGCCGAGCTCGGCCGCGAAGACCATGCCCACCGACACCGCCGCGCCGTGCCGCCACTTGTAGCGCTCGTTCTTCTCGATGGCGTGCGCGAGGGTGTGGCCGTAGTTGAGGATCTCGCGGAGTCCGGACTCCTTGAGATCGCTCGACACGACGTCGGCCTTGACCTGGATCGAGCGGACGATCAGCTCGGAGGTGTGCGGGCCGGCCGGTGTACGGGCCGCCTGCGGGTCCGCCTCGATCAGGTCGAGGATCACCGGGTCGGCGATGAAGCCGGCCTTGATGATCTCGGCGAGACCGCTGACGTAGTCGTTGACCTGCAGCGAGTCCAGTGCCGCCAGGTCGCACAGCACACCGGCCGGCGGATGGAAGGCGCCGACCAGGTTCTTGCCCTCGGCGGTGTTGATGCCGGTCTTCCCGCCGACGGCCGCGTCGACCATCGCGAGGACGGTGGTCGGCACGGCGATCCAGCGCACCCCGCGCAGCCAGGTGGCCGCGACGAAGCCCGCGAGGTCGGTGGTGGCTCCCCCGCCGACACCGACGATCACGTCGGTGCGGGTGAAGCCGGACTGGCCGAGCGCCTTCCAGCAGTAGGCGGCGACCTCGACGGTCTTGGCCTCCTCGGCGTTCGGCACCTGGATGGCGACCGCCTCGAAGCCCTGCTCGGCGAGGTCGTCGCGCAGGGCCTCACCGGTCGAGGACAGCGCCTCGGGGTGGATCACCGCGACGCGCCGGGCCCTCGTTCCGATCAGGGAGCCGAGCTCGCCGAGCAGCTGCCGGCCGACCAGCACGTCGTACGCGTCGTGTCCGGCGCCGGCGCCGACCTGGATCCGCGTCACCTGGTCTGTCATACGTCCTTCAACTCCAGAGCGTCGAGGACCGCCTGGGCGACCTCTTCGGGGGTGCGGTCGTCGGTGGCCACCACGACGCGCGCGACTTCGGTGTACAGGGGGCGCCGGGCGTCCATCAGCTCACGCCACTGGCGGCGCGGATTGACGGCCAGCAGCGGGCGGGCGGCGCCGAGGCCGACGCGCCGTACCGCTTCCTCGACGTCCATCGAGAGGTAGGCGACGGGCCGGCCCGCGAGCAGTGCGCGGGTGCCCTCGTCGAGGACGGCTCCGCCGCCGAGGGCGAGGACTCCGGGGTGCTCGGCCAGCGCGGCCGCGACCGCGCGCCGCTCCAGGGCGCGGAAGTACGGCTCGCCCTCGTCGACGAAGAGGTCGGAGATCGCCCGGCCCTCGGCCGCGACGATGTCGGCGTCCGTGTCCCGGTAGCCGACACCGAGCCGCTCGGCGAGCAGCGCCCCCACCGTGGACTTGCCGGACCCCATCGGCCCGACGAGGACGACCAGCGGTCCGCCGGTCACCGGATCTGCAGGTTGTCGAGGTAGGACCGGACGTTGCGGCGGGTCTCGCCGACCGAGTCGCCGCCGAACTTCTCGACGACCGCGTCGGCCAGTACCAGGGCGACCATGGCCTCGGCCACGATGCCCGCGGCCGGCACGGCGCACACGTCGGAGCGCTGGTGGTGGGCCACCGTCGCCTCGCCGGTGGCCACGTCCACGGTGGCCAGCGCGCGCGGCACGGTCGCGATGGGCTTCATGGCGGCCCGTACGCGCAGCAGTTCGCCGGTGGTCAGCCCGCCCTCGGTGCCGCCGGAGCGGCCGGTGGTGCGCTTGAGGCCCTCGGGGGTGGAGACGATCTCGTCGTGCGCCTGCGAGCCGGGGACGCGGGCGAGCTCGAAGCCGTCGCCGACCTCGACGCCCTTGATGGCCTGGATGCCCATGAGGGCGGCGGCGAGGCGGGCGTCGAGGCGCCGGTCCCAGTGGACGTGCGAGCCGAGCCCGACGGGCACGCCGTAGGCGAGGACCTCGACGACGCCGCCGAGGGTGTCGCCGTCCTTGTGGGCCTGGTCGATCTCGGCGACCATCGCCTTGCTCGCGTCGGCGTCGAGGCAGCGGACCGGGTCCGCGTCGAGGCGGTCGACGTCGGCGGGGGTCGGGTAGACGCCGTACGGGGCCTTGGCCGCGGCCAGTTCCACCACGTGCGAGACGATCTCGATGCCCGCGGTCTCCTTGATGAAGGACCGGGCGACGGCGCCGAGGGCGACACGGGCGGCGGTCTCACGGGCGCTGGCGCGCTCCAGGATCGGCCGGGCCTCGTCGAAGCCGTACTTCTGCATGCCGGCGAGGTCGGCGTGGCCGGGCCTCGGGCGGGTCAGCGGCGCGTTGCGGCCGGTGTCCTTGAGCAGCGACGGGTCGACCGGGTCGGCCGACATGACCGTCTCCCACTTCGGCCACTCGGTGTTGCCGATCATCACGGCTACCGGGGAGCCCTGCGACAGCCCGTGCCGGACGCCGCCGAGGAAGGTGATCTCGTCCTGCTCGAACTTCATCCGGGCACCGCGGCCGTAGCCGAGCCGGCGGCGGGCCAGGTGCTCGGCCACCAGCTCCGTGGTGACCGGGACGCCGGCGGGAAGCCCCTCCAGCGTCGCAACCAGCGCCGGTCCGTGCGACTCCCCGGCGGTCAGCCAACGCAACCTGCTCAACGATGCTCCTCATGCTCGCGCCTGGTACAGCGACGGCGCGATCGGGTGCGCGGCCCGGACCCGCCTCACCCGATCCTCCCATGTCCGGGCGGGTGCGCCGCCCTCCGGTCCAACTGTCGGACGGCGCCGCCCCGAAACGCGGATTCAGTGCCGGGCGGCGAGCGCGGCCTCGCCCGCGGCGCGCATCGCCGCCAGCGGGGCGTCGGGGCGGCCCGTCATGTGCTCGACCTGGAGCACGGCCTGGTGGACGAGGAGGTCCAGGCCGCCGACGATCCTGCCTCCGCGCTGCGACCAGGCCGCCGCGAGGCCGGTGGGCCAGGGGTCGTAGAGGACGTCGAAGAGGGTTCCGGGCGCGGTCGGTACGGAGGCGGCCAGGGAGTCCGTCGCTCCTGCCGGGGTGGTCGCGATCACCAGCGGCGCGCCGAACGCCCCGGCCGCCTCGGACCAGTCGGCCGTCCGGACGGGGACGCCGAGCCGCTCGCCCCACCCGCGCATCTCGTCCGCCCGGGCCCGGGAGCGTACGTACGCCGTGACCTCGCCGGAGCAGATCCGCGAGAGCGCGGCGAGCGCCGAGGAGGCGGTGGCGCCGGCGCCGAGGATCGCGGCGGACGGCACCTTGTCGATGCCGCGCTCGTGGAGCGCCGCCACGATGCCCGGGATATCGGTGTTGTCGCCGAGGCGACGGCCGTCGGCGGTGAGGACGACGGTGTTGACCGCCTCCACCGAGGCGGCCGTGTCGCTGATGCCGTCGAGGAGCGGGATGACCGCGCGTTTCAGCGGCATGGTCAGCGACAGCCCGGCCCACTCGGGGCCCAGGCCGGCGACGAACTCCGGGAGCGCGGCCTCGTCGATCTCGAACCGGTCGTACGACCAGTCGGCGAGGCCGAGCTCCTGGTAGGCGGCGCGGTGCAGCACCGGTGAGAGGGAGTGCTCGATGGGCGAACCCAGCACCGCGGCCCTTGTGCGTGACATGCCTTGCCTACCCGCCGTTCTTCTGCTTCTGCCGCTCCTGGAACTCCGCGGCGAGCTTCTGGTGCTCCGCGTAGGTCTGCGTGAAGGTCGTCTTCTCGCCGTCCACCGACACGAAGAACATCCAGCCGCCGCGGTCGGGGGTGAGCGTAGCGGTCAGCGCGTCCGCGCCCGGGTTCCCGATCGGGCCGGGGGGCAGTCCCTGGACGTTGTGCGTGTTGTAGGGGTGTTCGAGCGCTCTCGCCTCCTTGAGGGAGAAGTTGATGTCGCTCTTGCCCTTGATGTAGTTGTACGTCGAGTCGAATTCCAGCCGCTGGTTGGTGACGTCGTTCGTCTTCTTCAGGCGGTTGTAGACGACCTCGGACATCTTGCGGAAGTCGTCGTGGTTCTTGCCCTCGGCGTTGACGAGGCTGGCGACCGTGACCACCTGGAGGGGGTTCTCCAGGCCCAGTTCCTTGGCCTTGCCCTCGATGCCGAGCTCCGCGTACTTCTCGTTCGCGTTCTTGACCATCTCCTTGAGCAGGGACTCGGGGGTGCTGTCCTTGCTCAGGTCGTAGCGCGTCGGGTAGAGGAAGCCCTCCAGCGGGTCCATGAGCTTCGGGTCGTTGCCGGCCCAGGCCGGCAGGCCGAGGTTCTTGGCCTCGCGCAGGGCGATGTCCTTGGTGGTCCCGTCCGGCTTGCCCAGCTTCTTGTCGATCGCCTCGTACACGCGGGCGTTGCGCATGCCCTCGGTGACGGTGATGACGTTCAGCTTGCTGGGGTCGCTCATCACCTCGATGGCCGCCGCGGCGGACATCTTCTTGCGCAGCGGGTAGACGCCCGCCTGGATGGCCTTGTCGCTCGGCAGGGCCTTCGCGACGTCGACGAACGCCTGGGCGCTCGCGACGACGCCCGCCTCCTTGAGGATGCGGCCCATCTGACCGAGGCCGGCGCCCTTGGGGATCTCGACGTCGACGATCTCGCCGGTGCCGGTGCCCGCGAAGTCCTCGGCCGCGCCGAACTTGTCCTTGAGGAAGGTGTAGCCGTAGTAACCGCCGCCGCCGAGCACGCCGACGATGACGAGGGACGCGATCAGGCAGGCCGCGCCGCTGCGCTGCTTCGGCTTGCCGCCCTTGCCGCCCTTCGAACGGCCGGAGCGGCGACCGCCGCCGGCCCCGTCGTCGCCGTCGTCACCGGGGGCGCGGTCGTCGTCCGCGGCCGGGTCGGCGTCCTGCCAGTCCTCGGCCGGTTCCGGCTCCAGGTGGCGGCGGCCGGGGGGCTGCGGCGGCGGGTAGGCGTCAGCCGTGGTGTAGAGGTCCGGGGTCTCCCCGGGATAGCCGCTGACCGGCTGCTGGGCGTACGGGTCCACGCCGCCGTACGCGTCGGTCTGCGCGGCGGCGGCGACGTACTGCCCCTGGCCGGTGTCCCAGCCCTGGCTGTCGTAGACCGGCTGCTGCGGCTGGTTCTGGGCGTACTCCTGCTGCGGGGCGTACGCGGGCTGCTGCTCGGTGTACTGCGGAGCCTGGGAGTACTGCTGGTACTGCTGCTGGGGCTGCTGGTACTGGGGGTGCGGCTGCCCCTGCGGGTGCTGCGGGGCGTACTGCTGCTCCGGGTACTGCTGCTGGTACTGCGGCTCCTGCGGATAGTCCGGTCGTGAGCCGTCGCCGTACGGCACCTGGCCCTGCTGGGTCTGGTGCCCGGTCCACCCCTGGTCCCCGTAGAGAGGGTCCTCGGGGTGCCACGGTTCGGGGCCTCGGCCCCGTCCATACTCAGTCATCGGTCCCCTAGAGCCGCGAGACGAAGGCCGCGGGCTACGTCTTCCGCGACACCCGGTTCCGCCTCTTTGGTGGTGGGCGACGGCTGTTCGAATGCCGTCTCATCGCGCGGAACGTTACCGTATCGCGATCAGACAACCACTTCGACGCACTCGCCAGGCGGATTACCTGATACCCGTTCGGTCTCAAGAGCGTTCTGAAGGATCACCACTGCGGCGGCCTGGTCGATGACCGAACGGCCCTTCTTCGCGTTCCTCCCCGAGGCCCGCAGTCCCTGGGCGGCGGTGACCGTGGTCATCCGCTCGTCCACCAGACGCACCGTCACCGGCTTGATGCCCTTCGCGAGTTCGTTCGCGAAGGCGCGCACCTTGACGGCGGCCGGCCCCTCCCGTCCGCTGAGCGAACGGGGCAGGCCGACCACGACCTCAAGGGGCTCGTACTCCTCGACGAGCTGCCGCAGCCGCCGGTGGGCGAAGGGGACGTCCCGGCCCGGCACCGTTTCCACCGGTGTGGCCAGGACCCCGTCGGGGTCGCAGGAAGCGACCCCGATCCGGGCGTCCCCGACATCGATCGCGAGGCGGCGGCCGCGGCGCAGTGCCATCGTCAGGCCGTCTCGGCGACGAGGCGCTCGACGGCGCTGATGGCATCCGGCACGGCGGCCGCGTTCTGGCCGCCGCCCTGGGCGACGTCCGGCTTGCCGCCACCGCCGCCGCCGAGGGTCTTGGCGGCCGTACGGACCAGGTCGCCGGCCTTGAGACCGCGCTCGCGGGCGGCCTCGTTGGTGGCGATGACGGTCAGCGGACGGTCGTTCGCCACGGTGAACAGGGCCACCACGGCCGGGCGGTCGCCGGCCCCCGACAGCTGCTGCAGCCGGCCGCGTACGTCGAGGACCAGCCTGCGCAGGTCGTCGGCGCCGGTGCCGTCCGGCACCTGGCCCACGACGAGGGCGACGCCGTGGATGTCCTGGGCGTTCTCGGCCAGCCCGGCGGCGGCCTGGAGGACCTTCTCCGCGCGGAACTTCTCGATCTCCTTCTCGGCGTCCTTCAGCTTGCCGAGCATGGAGGCGATCTTCTCCGGCAGCTCCTCGGGGCGGCCCTTGACCAGCTCCTGGAGCTGGGCGACGACCGTGTGCTCCTTGGCGAGGAAGTTGTACGCGTCCACGCCGACGAGGGCCTCGACGCGGCGCACCCCGGAGCCGATGGAGGACTCCCCGAGCAGCTTCACCAGGCCCAGCTGGGCGGTGTTGCCCACGTGCGTGCCGCCGCACAGCTCCTTCGAGAAGTCGCCGATGGTGACGACGCGTACGCGCTCGCCGTACTTCTCGCCGAATTCGGCGATGGCGCCCTGCTTCTTCGCCTCGTCGATGCTCATGATCTCGGCGGTCACGTCGAGCTCGCGGGAGAGCACGTCGTTGATCTTCTGCTCGACGTCCGTGAGGACCGTGCCGGGGACGGCGTTCGGCGAACCGAAGTCGAAGCGGAAGCGGCCGGGCGAGTTCTCGGAGCCGGCCTGGGCGGCCGTCGGGCCCAGCGCGTCGCGCAGCGCCTGGTGCGTCAGATGGGTGGCCGAGTGGGCGCGGGCGATGGCGCGCCGGCGCCGCACGTCGATGGCGGCGTACGCCGAGGCGCCCACCGTCACCTCGCCGACCTGGACGGAGCCCTTGTGCACGGAGACGCCCGGGACCGGCTGCTGGACGTCGCGGATCTCGATGACGGCGCCCGTGTCGAGCTTGATCCGGCCCTGGTCGGCGAGCTGGCCGCCGCCCTCGGCGTAGAAGGGGGTGCGGTCGAGGACGACCTCGACCTCGTCGCCCTCGGAGGCGGCGGGCGCGGAGACGCCGTTGACCAGGAGGCCGACGATGGTCGACTCGCCCTGGGTGGTGGCGTAGCCGGTGAACTCGGTGGCGCCGGAGCCGTCGGCGATCTGCCGGTAGGCGGACATGTCCGCGTGGCCGGTCTTCTTGGCCTTGGCGTCGGCCTTGGCGCGGTCGCGCTGCTCCTGCATCAGGCGGCGGAAGCCGGGCTCGTCCACGGAGAGGCCCTGTTCGGCGGCCATTTCCAGGGTGAGGTCGATCGGGAAGCCCCAGGTGTCGTGGAGCAGGAACGCCTTGTCGCCGGAGAGGACCGTGCCGCCGGCGGCCTTGGTCTCGGTCACGGCGGTGTCGAGGATGTTGGTGCCGCCCTTGACGGCCTTGAGGAAGGCGGCCTCCTCGGCGAGCGCGACGGTCTCGATGCGCTTGCGGTCGGTGACGAGCTCCGGGTACTGCTGCCCCATCGTGTTGATCACGGTGTCGACAAGGTCCCGCACGACCGGGCCGGTGGCGCCCATGAGGCGCATGTTGCGGATGGCGCGGCGCATGATGCGGCGCAGCACGTAGCCGCGGCCCTCGTTGCCGGGGGTGACGCCGTCGCCGATGAGCATGACGGAGGTGCGGATGTGGTCGGCGACCACGCGCATCGACACGTCGGTGCCCTGGGCGGCCCCGTACTGGACACCCGTCAGCTCGGTGGCCTTGTCCATGACCACGCGCAGGGTGTCGGTCTCGTACATGTTCTGCACGCCCTGCAGGATCATGGCGAGCCGTTCGAGGCCCAGACCCGTGTCGATGTTCTTCGACGGCAGGTCGCCGAGGATCGGGAAGTCCTCCTTCCCGTCTCCGGCGCCGCGCTCGTACTGCATGAAGACCAGGTTCCAGATCTCCACGTACCGCTCGTCGTTGACGGCCGGGCCGCCCTCGACGCCGAAGTCGGGGCCGCGGTCGTAGTTGATCTCCGAGCACGGGCCGCAGGGGCCGGGGACGCCCATGGACCAGAAGTTGTCCTTCTTGCCCAGGCGCTGGATCCGCTCGGCGGGGACGCCGACGACGTCGCGCCAGATCGTCTCGGCCTCGTCGTCGTCGAGGTAGACGGTGATCCACAGCTTCTCCGGCTCCAGGCCGTAGCCGCCGTCCGCCACGGAGCTGGTGAGCAGCTCCCAGGCGTACTTGATGGCGCCTTCCTTGAAGTAGTCGCCGAAGGAGAAGTTGCCGCACATCTGGAAGAACGTGCCGTGGCGGGTGGTCTTGCCGACCTCTTCGATGTCCGGCGTCCGGACGCACTTCTGCACGCTGGTGGCGCGGGGGGCCGGGGGCTTGGTCTCACCGAGGAAGTAGGGCTTGAAGGGGACCATGCCCGCGTTGACCAGCAGCAGAGTCGGGTCGTCCGCGATGAGCGACGCCGAAGGGACAACGGCGTGACCGCGCTCCTCGAAGAAGCTCAGCCAGCGGCGGCGGATTTCAGCCGACTCCATCAGTGGTCCTCATTCCGGTCGTACGAAAACTTCGGTCGGTGGTCGGTCGTGTCGTTCCCGATGGCCCGCAGCCGCCGCGGCCCGGGGAGGGCGGTGACGTTGTCGGGACGGTCGGGATCCTGGGTCAGCCCCAGTGCGTCGTTCAGCTCGTCCTCGCGCTGCGTCATTCCCGCCTTGACGTCGAGGGCGAAGTCCTTGAGGCGGTGGCCCGCCTCCACGGCCTTGTCGGCGGCCTGCGCCGCGAGGCTCTCGGGGGTCAGCTTCTTCAGCTGTCGGTTGACCTTGGTGGTGGCCCACACGCCGGCGGCCGCGCCGGCGGTGAACCAGAAGGCTCGGCGAAACATCGGCGGTCTCAGCCCTTCTGCTTGCGGCGCCTGGCCGCCGGCACCGTACGGCCGACGATCACGGTGCGTCGGGATTTCCTGTCGGGCGGCGGCGCCCCGTCCGTCCGGCCCAGCGCCTTGCGGACGCCGTAGCCGAAGGCCGCGACCTTGACCAGCGGCCCGCCGAAGGCGGAGGCCACGGTGGACGACAGCGCGGAGGCGTTGGAGGTGACCTCCTGGACATCGCTCGCGATGGCGTCGACCCGGTCCAGCTGGGTGCGCGCGGAGCGGACGGTCCTGGAGGCGTCGGCCAGCAGCGGCACGGCCTGGTCGGTCACCTCGGCCACCAGCTCGGTGGTCGCCTTGAGCACCTGGGCCAGCCTCACCAGCACGACGGCGAGGAAGGAGACCAGGATGGCCCAGAAGACGGCCACGAGGATCCCGGCCACCTCTCCACCGGACACGTCACACCGCTCTCTGTCTGTACCTGGACTGCAGGAAGATTCGCCCTACGACCCTATCGCGCCGGAGATCCCCGGCCGTACCGGAATTCCGCGGCCGGGACGACCGCTTGTACGCCGCGCGTCCGGACCAGTACTCTCCGTGTCCCATGCGACACAGGACGTGCGGCAATCTTCCCTCGGAGCTGAGCGGGTTCGTCGGGCGGGGTGCCGAACTGTCGGAACTGGGGCGGCTGCTGGAGTCCTCCCGGCTGGTCACGGTGACCGGCGTGGGCGGGGTGGGCAAGTCCCGGCTGGCCCTGGCCGCGGCCCGCGGGATCCGCGAGGGGGACCAGCAGGAACGCTACTGCGACGGGGTCTGGCTCGCCGAGCTGGCCGGCGTGCGGGACCCGGCGCTGCTGGAGCTGACCCTCGTGGAGGCCCTGGGCCTCACCGACCACACCACGCGCCCGCCCCGGACCGTACTCGCGGAGCACCTGGCGGGGCGCCGGCTGCTGCTGCTCCTGGACGGGTTCGAGCAGCTGGTCGACGAGACGGCGGAGCTGGTACGGGAGCTGCTGCTGCGCTCCCCCGGCCTGCGGGTGCTCGCGGCGGGCCGGCGCGCGCTGGACCTGGACGGGGAGCTGGTCCTCCCGCTGGCCCCGCCCGCCCCCGAGGAGGCGCTGGCCCTGCTGGTCCGGCGGGCGGCCGCCGCCGACCCGGGCTTCACGGCGACCGGGGAGGACCGGGAGGCGCTGGCCGAGCTGTGCGCGCGCCTGGACGGGCTCCCGCTGGCCCTGGAGCTGGCGGCCGGGCGGCTGCGGACGCTCGCGCCCGCGCAGGTGCTGGCCCGGCTGGAGGACCGCTTCGCGCTGCTGACGGGCAGCGCCCGCGGGGTGCTGCCCCGGCACCGGACGCTGCGTACGGCCATCGGCTGGAGCCACGAGCTGTGCACGGCCGCCGAGCGGCTGCTGTGGGCCCGGCTGTCGGTGTTCGCCGGGCAGTTCGACCTCGACGCCGTCGAATACGTGTGCGCGGGTCCGGACCTCCCCGTGGACACCGTGCTCGACGTGCTCGGCGAGCTCCTCGCCCAGTCCCTGCTGGTCCGGGAGGCGACCCCGGCCGGGGTGTGGTATCGGATGCTGGAGACCGTGCGGCTGTACGGAGCGGGCTGGCTGGAGTCGCTGGGCGACGCGGAGCGGCTGCGCCGGCGCCACCGGGACTGGTACATGGGGCTGGCCACCTGGTGCGAGCTGGACTGGTTCAGCCCCCGCCAGGCGGAGGTGGCCGCCCTCGTGGAGACGGAGCTGCCGAATCTGCGGCTCGCCCTGGAGTGCTGCCTGGACGAGCCGGACGAGGCGCACCTGGGCCAGTACCTGGCGGGCACGCTCTGGTTCTACTGGGCGGGCTGCGGGCGGCTGGCCGAGGGGCGGCACTGGCTGGACCGCTGCCTGGAGCCCGCCGCCGCCCGGGCGGGGCGGCCGGCGCAGACCGGTCCGGCGCCGGCCGCGGAGCCGGAGTACGAGAACGCCCGCCTCAAGGCCCTGTGGGTGCTCGGCTACGTCGCGGCCCTGCAAGGGGACTCGGTGGCCTCGATGAGCGCCCTGTACGAGTGCCGGGACGGCGCGGCCCGCGGCGAGAACCCGCTGGCCGCGGCCTACGCGGTGCACCGCCTGGGCTGCCTCGCGCTGGTCTCGGACGACATGGGGCGGGCACGGGAGCTGCTGGGATCGGCGCTCGGGCGCTACCGGGCGGTCGGGGAGCTGAACAGCAACGTGCTGATGTGCCAGGTGGAACTGGCGATGGCCATGGCCTTCCAGGGCGATCTGCCGGGGGCGCGGACCCTGTGCGAGGAGGTCCGGGAGATCTGCGAGGAGCGGGGGGAGCGCTGGACGAAGGCGTACGCCCTGTACGTGCTCGCGTACGCGGCCCTGGACACGGGCGCCGCGGCCGAGGCGCGGCGGCTGCTGACGGAGTGCGTGGCCATCAACCACGCCTTCCACGACCTGGTCGGCCTGGTGCTGGCGCTGGAGCTGCTGGCGCTGGTCACGGCCGCCGAGGGCGACCCGGCCGAGGCGGCGCTGCTCCAGGGCGCCGCGGAGCCGCTGTGGGAGGGGGTGGGGCTGAGGCTGTTCGGTTCGGGGTACTTCAACGCCCCCCGGCTGATGTGCCGGGAGCGGGCGGGCGAGGCCTTGGGCGCCGAGCGGTACGAGGCGTACGCCGCCGACGGGCGGTCGCTGGACCGCGAGGCCCTGGTACGGCGCACGCAGGCGGGGCCGAACAGCGCGAAGCCCGCCGCCCCCCGGAGGGGACGACGGGCTTCGACCAGCCTGTGAGGGCTACGCCTGCATCAGCGGGCGTAGTACTCGACGACGAGCTGCTCGTCGCAGATGACCGGGATTTCCTTGCGGTTCGGGTCGCGGTCCAGGCGGAAGGCCAGGGCCTTCAGGTTGACCTGCAGGTAGCGCGGGGTCTCGCCCTCGCCTGCGTAGCCACCCTCACGGGCGACCTGGAACGGAACCTTCTCGCGGCTGCGCTCGCGCACGGTCACGACGTCGTCCGGGCGGACACGGAACGACGGCTTGTCGACCTTGTCACCGTTGACCTCGATGTGGCCGTGGACGACCATCTGGCGGGCCTGGTAGATGGTGCGGGCAATGCCCGAACGCAGCACCAGGGCGTCGAGACGACGCTCAAGCTCGACGACCAGCGCCTCGCCCGTCTTGCCTTCGGCCTTCTTGGCGCGGTCGTACGCGCGGGCCATCTGACGCTCAGAGATGTCGTACTGAGCGCGCAGACGCTGCTTCTCCAGCAGACGAACCTTGTAGTCCGAGTTCTGCTTGCGGCCACGGCCGTGCTCGCCCGGCGGGTAGGGGCGGGCCTCGAAGTACTTGACGGCCTTCGGGGTCAGCGCAATGCCGAGGGCACGCGACTTCTTGACCTTGGGTCGCTTCTGGTTCACGTGGAACCTACCTCCATGTAAGTTAGGTGAGGCTTACCTTAGCGAGGAGGACGTAATGTCTCGACCACATGGGATCCCCCTGCCCAGTGCGCGTCGAAGTTCAGATTCCAACGAAACGGAATCTGCTTTCGACGACGATAAGCAAGGTCAGCCGCGTCCCAGGGAAGGCGTTCGGCAGCTCACCGGAGCCGAACGCGTACGAACCCTCGTAGAGTCCAACGCCTCAGTATCCCTCACCCTGCCGGGTGCTCGTGACACGCACGAACCCGACGAGTTCGGGACGGGGATGCCGGTCGCACGGACCGTCACCCCGGACGGGGACGTGATTCTCCTTGTTTCCGGGGAATCCGCGGCTGCCAGGGCTGCCGCTCACGCCCAGGACGACGACCTCACCGCCGTGATCGAGATCACGGACGTGGCGCCGGTGTCCGTGCCCCATCGTATCCGAGGCCGCGCCTGGCTGGCCGGGTGGCTGACGCCCGTGCGCGGGGACGACCGCGCGGCCTGCGCGGCCCTGCTCGCCGAGCGCCACCCGGTGGGCGAGGTGCTCGGACTGGGCGACCCCGCCGACCTCCCCCACTCCGTCCGGCCGGCCTGGATGATGCTGCGGCTGGAGGTCGGCGAGATCTCGGTGGACGACCTGTGGGGCGCCGAGCACGTGGACCCGGACGACCTCGCCTCGGCGGAGCCGGACCCGATGGTCGCCCACGAGACGGAACTGCTCCAGCACCTGCACGCCTCCCACGGCGACCGGCTGGGCGAACTGGCCGGCCTGCTGGGCCCCCGGGAAGCGCGCGGCGCGAGCGCCGTCCCCCTCGCGCTGGACCGGCTCGGCCTGCGCGTGCGCTTCCCCGGCGGCGGCTCCGGGCCCTTCGACGCCCGCTTCGACTTCCCGGAGCCGGTCGCGGACATCTGCGGCCTGCGCCGCGCGATGCACACCCTGTTCGCGGCCGCCTCGCACCGCTAGGGCCGTCTGTTTCGCATGCTGCCGGGCTCGCGGGGCGCCGCCCCGCGGCCCGTCCGGCCGGGCCCTCGTCAGGTACCGCCGCGCAGCCGTTCCCGCACCTTCTCCACCACGTCCGCGTAGCGCGCCTCCGCGCCGTACCGCGTCGGCTCGTAGTACCGCTTGCCGTGGATCTCGTCCGGGGCGTACTGCTGGGCCGCGATGGCCCCCGGCACGTCGTGCGGGTACACGTACCCCTGGGCGTGCCCCAGCTTGGCCGCGCCCTTGTAGTGGCCGTCGCGCAGGTGCGGGGGCACGGAGCCGGCGACTCCGGCCCGGACGTCGGCGAGGGCCGCGCCGATCGCGGTCGTGGCGGTGTTCGACTTCGGGGCGAGCGCGAGCGCGATCGTGGCGTGGCTCAGGGTCAGCGCGGCCTCCGGGAATCCGATCATGGCCACCGCCTGGGCGGCGGCCACCGCGATCGGCAGCGCCGTCGGGTCCGCGAGGCCGATGTCCTCGCTCGCCGAGATCATCAGGCGCCGGGCGATGAACCGCGGGTCCTCGCCCGCCTCGATCATCCGCGCCAGGTAGTGGAGGGCGGCGTCGACGTCCGAACCCCGGATCGACTTGATGAGCGCGCTCGCCACGTCGTAGTGCTGGTCGCCGTCCCGGTCGTACGTGACGGCCGCCCGGTCGACCGCCTCCTCCACGGTCTGGAGGGTGATCTCGTCCTCGCCCTTGGCGATGGCCGAGCCGGCCCCCGCCTCCAGGGCCGTCAGCGCCCGCCGGGCGTCGCCGCCGGCGATCCGCAGCAGGTGCGCCTCGGCGTCCGCCGGCAGGGACACGGCCCCGCCGAGGCCGCGCTCCTCGGTGAGCGCCCGGCGCATCAGCGCGCTCAGGTCCTCGTCCGTCAGCGGTTCCAGGGTGAGCAGCAGCGACCGGGAGAGCAGGGGGGAGATGATCGAGAAGTACGGGTTCTCCGTGGTGGCCGCGATCAGCGTCACCCAGCGGTTCTCGACGGCGGGGAGCAGTGAGTCCTGCTGCGCCTTGCTGAACCGGTGGATCTCGTCGAGGAAGAGGACGGTCTCCTTGCCGTACCCGCCCGCCGCGCGGCGGGCGCCCTCGATGACCGCCCGGACCTCCTTGACGCCCGCCGTGATGGCGGACAGCTCGACGAACCGCTTCTGCGTCGCCTGGCTGACCACGTAGGCCAGCGTCGTCTTCCCGATGCCGGGCGGACCCCACAGGATCACGGACGACGCGCCGGCGGGGCCTCCGGCTCCCTCCCCCACCAGGCGCCGCAGCGGCGAGCCCGGCTTGAGGAGGTGCTGCTGGCCGACCACCTCGTCCAGGGTGCGCGGACGCATCCGGACGGCGAGCGGGGAGCTCGCGGGATCCTTCTCCTGGCGCGCTTCGGCGGCTGCGGTGAACAGGTCTGGTTCCACACAGGAAGCCTATGCGAGGCCGCCGACAGTCCCGGCCGGGCGGCTCAGGAGGTCCAGAAGTCCCACCAGCGGGTCAGGATCAGCATGCCGATGATCCCGACGTGCAGCACGGGCGGCACCCAGGCGAACTCGTCCAGGAAGGCCCGCAGCCAGCCCGGGGCCGGCAGCAGCCGCTCGCGCACGGTGTGCGCCGTCACGTACCAGAACAGGAAGATCGTGGCGACCCAGGCGAGGCAGCACCACAGGCACAGGGAGTTGATGTTGTACAGCGACTGGTAGGTGAGCCAGGCGCAGAAGACGACGCCGAAGAGGGCGCCCGCGTTGAACGTGAGCCAGTACCAGCCGCGGAAGCGGGCCCCGGCGAGCAGGCTCACGCCGACGCAGACCACCATGCCGTAGGCGACCAGGCCCAGCATCGGGTTCGGGAAGCCGAAGACGGCCGCCTGGTCGCTCTTCATGATGTTGCCGCAGGAGACGATCGGGTTGAGGCTGCAGCCGGGCGTGAAGTTCGGGTCCTCCAGCAGCTTGAACTTGTCGATCGTGATGATCCAGGCGGCGAGCAGACCCGCGGCCCCCGTGATGACCAGCAGCAGGGCCAGGGCCCGGCTCCCGCCGTACCTCCGCGGCGCGGTGTCCGCGCCGGCGCTCGTTGTCGTCATACCCGCCCGCTCCACATCTGCAAGGTGATCAAGCACCGGCCATTGTGCCGTACGGGGCCTGCCCGCGGCCGTCGGTCCGGGACGGGGACGGGGCGGGAGAGTGGCCCTCCCGCCCCGTCCGTACCGCGTCCGTACCGAGCCGCGCTCAGGCCAGGCGGGCCCGGACCGTCTCGACGAGGTCGGCCAGCGGTACGGCCGTCTGCTCGCCGGCCTCCATGTCCTTGAGCTGCACCACGCCCTCGGCGAGGTCCCGCTCTCCGGCGACCACGGCGAACCGCGCGCCCGAGCGGTTGGCGTCCTTCATGGCGCCCTTGAGGCCCTTGCCGCCGTAGGAGAAGTCCGCGGCGACGCCGGCCCGCCGCAGCTCGGTGACCTTGCCGAACAGCACCCGCCGGGCCTCTTCGCCCAGCGCCACCGCGAAGACCGAGGTGGTCGCGGGGAGGTCGAGCTCGACGCCCTCCGCCTCCAGGGCCAGCACCGTGCGGTCGACGCCGAGCGCCCAGCCGACGGACGGCAGGGCCGGTCCGCCGATCATCTCGGACAGGCCGTCGTAGCGGCCGCCGCCGCCCACCGCGGACTGCGAGCCCAGCCCGTCGTGGACGAACTCGAAGGTGGTCCGCGTGTAGTAGTCCAGCCCGCGCACCAGCTTCTCGTCGTCCTCGAAGACGACCCCGGCCGCGGTGACCAGCGACCGGACCTCCTCGTGGTACGCCTTGCAGGCGTCGCACAGGTAGTCCCGCAGCATCGGCGCGCCCACGAGCTGCTTCTGCACGTCGGGCCGCTTGTCGTCGAGTACCCGCAGCGGGTTGATCCCGGCCCGGCGGACGGTCTCCGGGTCGAGGTCCAGCCCGCCGAGGAAGGACTGGAGCGCCTCCCGGTAGACCGGGCGGCACTCCTTGTCGCCCAGCGAGTTCAGCAGGATCCGGAAGTCGCGCAGGCCCAGCGAACGGTAGGCCTGGTCGGCCAGGATGATCAGCTCGGCGTCCAGCGCCGGGTCCTCGGCACCGATCGCCTCGGCCCCGACCTGGGAGAAGTGGCGGTAGCGGCCCTTCTGCGGGCGCTCGTAGCGGTAGTACGAGCCCGAGTACCAGAGCTTGACCGGCAGGTTGCCCTGCTTGTGCAGGCTGGCCTCCAGGGCCGCGCGCAGCACCGACGCGGTGCCCTCGGGCCGCAGGGCCAGCTGGTCGCCGCCCTTGGTCTCGAAGGCGTACATCTCCTTGGAGACGATGTCGGTGGACTCGCCGACACCGCGGGCGAACAGGCCCACGTCCTCGAAGCCGGGCGTCTCGATGTAGCCGTAGCCGGAGTTGCGCAGCGGGGCGGCGATGGCCTCGCGCACCGCCAGGTACTTCACGGAGACCGGCGGAATCAGGTCGTACGTGCCCTTGGGGGCCTTGAAGGTACTCACGAAGCTCTCGTCACATTCCTCGTCGTGGGGCGGCCGTGCCGCCCCTGGGGCCGGCGGCGACCTCCCGCAGGTACGGGTTGGTCGCGCGCTCGCGGCCGATGGTGGTCTGGGGACCGTGTCCGGACAGGACCACGGTCGAGTCGTCGAGCGGCAGGCACACGCGGGCCAGCGAGTCGAGCATCTCGGCGTGGGAGCCGCCGGGCAGGTCGGTGCGTCCGATGGAGCCGGCGAAGAGCAGGTCTCCCGAGAAGAACACCGGCGGTACGTCGGCGAGCTCGGGCATCCCGAAGGTCACCGACCCCCTGGTATGGCCCGGGGCGTGCGCGACGGAGAAGTCCATTCCGGCCAGTCTCAGGGCGGCCCCGTCGGTCAGCTCGCGGACGTCGTCCGGCTCGCCCACGGTCAGCTCGCCCATGAGCGGCATCCCGATGGAGCGGCCGAGGGCCTTCTCCGGGTCGCTCATCATGTAGCGGTCCTCGGGATGGATCCAGGCCGGTACGTCGTGTGCTCCGCACACCGGGACCACCGAGGCCACATGATCGATGTGGCCGTGGGTCAGCACGACCGCGACGGGCTTGAGCCGATGCTTCCTCAGCGTCTCCTCGACACCCTGGGCGGCCTGGTGGCCCGGGTCGATGATGACGCACTCCTCACCGGCGGCGGGGGCGACCACGTAACAGTTGGTCCCCCAGGCCCCGGCGGGGAACCCGGCAATCAGCACGTTCGTCCTCAATCGTCGTCCGGTGGGAGGCTGCAGATCCGAATGCTGCTGCTCAGAGCCTACCGGCGCCGCTCATTACACAGCGAACCCATATACGGTACGGCCTAGCCCAGCCCGGACAGCAGTACCAGAGACGCACAAGGAGACGACCCGGTGGTCACGAGCGATCAGCGACGGCGACAGCTCGCCAGGGAGAAGTACGAGCGCCAGCAGCAGCGCCGGGCCGAGGCCCGGCAGAAGGCCCGGCGGCGCGCGGCGGTGATCGGCGCGGCGGTGGCCGTGGTGGTCGCGACGCTGGTCGGCCTCGTCGTGGGCGGTGTCTTCGACTCGGACAAGAAGGACCAGGCGGCGGACCCGGCCGCCAGTCCGTCGGCCGCGCCGACGCCGCAGCAGTCCCCCTCGCCCGAGATGGCGATCGACCAGAAGGCGAAGTACGCCTTCGCGCTGAAGACGAGCGCGGGCGACATCAACGTCACGATGGACGCGGCGAAGACCCCGCAGACCGTCAACTCCTTCAAGTCGCTCGCCGACAAGGGCTACTTCGACAACACGAAGTGCCACCGCCTGACGTCCGGCGGGATCTTCGTGCTCCAGTGCGGTGACCCGCAGGGCACCGGCACGGGCGGCCCCGGCTACACCATCCCGGACGAGAACCTCGACTCCCTGGGCAAGCCCAACGACCAGGGCCAGGTCGTCTACCCGGCGGGCACCGTGGCGATGGCCAACACGGGCCAGCCCGGCTCCGGCGGCAGCCAGTTCTTCCTCGTCTACAAGGACAGCCCGCTGGCGCCCTCGTACACCCCCTTCGGCACCATCGACCCCGCGGGCCTGAAGGTCCTGGAGGAGATCGCCAAGGCCGGTACGGCGGACGGCGGCCAGGACGGCGCCCCGAAGAACGAGGTCAAGATCGAGAAGGCTTCCGTGACCAAGGGCTGAGGCCCGCCGCGGCCCCGGGCCGGGCGCTCCCGTCCGCACGCCGAGATTCCGTCGGGCCGGATGCGGACAGCCGGCCCGGCGGTCGCCTATGTTGGCGTTGTGCAGGGCGGGCGCGGCCCGCCCCAGGAAACTGTGGACGATGCCCAGGGGGAGAACCCCTCGCAGGCATCAGGTGGAGGAGGCGCTGTGAGCAGCGACCCGTGGGGCCGAGTCGACGAGACGGGCACCGTGTACGTGCGTACTGCCGATGGCGAGAAGGTCGTCGGCTCGTGGCAGGCGGGCACCCCTGAGGAGGCCCTGGCCTATTTCGAGCGCAAGTACGAAGGCCTGGTGGTCGAGATCGGCCTCCTCGAAAAGCGGGTGCGGACCACTGATCTGTCCGCCAAGGACGCCCAGACGGCGATCGACCACCTGCGCACGCAGGTGGACGAGCACCACGCCGTGGGCGACCTCGACGCCCTGCGCGTACGCCTGGACAAGCTGGTCGCGACGGTCGAGTCCCGGCGCGAGGAGCGCAAGGTCCAGCGGGCCAAGCAGACGGACGAGGCCCGTGCGGCCAAGGACGCGCTGGTCGTGGAGGCCGAGCAGCTGGCGCAGAGCGACCAGTGGCGCAGTGCGGGTGAACGGCTGCGCGCCCTGGTGGACATCTGGAAGGGTCTGCCGCGCCTGGACCGCAAGTCGGACGACGAGCTGTGGCACCGCTTCTCGCACGCCCGCTCCGCCTTCTCCAAGCGCCGCAAGGCGCACTTCGCCTCGCTCGACGCGCAGCGCGAGGACGCCCGCAAGGTGAAGGAGAGGCTGGTCGCGGAGGCCGAGTCGCTGTCGAAGTCGACCGACTGGGGTCCGACGGCCGCCCGCTACCGCGAGCTGATGGCGGACTGGAAGGCCGCCGGACGGGCGCAGCGCGAGTCCGAGGACGACCTGTGGAACCGCTTCCGCGGCGCGCAGGACGTGTTCTTCGCGGCCCGCAGCGAGGTCTTCGCGGAGCGCGACGCCGAGCAGGTGGAGAACCTCAAGCTGAAGGAGGAGCTGGCCGACGAGGCCGAGAAGCTCCTCCCGGTGCGGGACCTGAAGGCGGCCCGGGCCGCGTTCCGCTCCCTCAACGAGCGCTGGGAGGCCGTCGGCCACGTGCCGCGCGACGCCCGGCCCAAGGTCGAGGGCCGCATGCACACGGTCGAGCGGGCGATCCAGGAGGCCGAGGAGGGCGAGTGGCGTCGTACGAACCCGGAGGCGCGGGCCCGTGCGGCCGGTCTGACCGGTCAGCTGCAGGCCGCGGTGGACAAGCTGCGGCAGCAGATCGACGCCGCGCGCGCTGCGGGCAACAACGCCAGGGCCGACAAGCTGGCGCGTGAGCTGGAGGGCCGCCAGGCCCTGCTGGACCAGGCGCTCAAGGGCCTGGAGGAGTTCGGCGGCTGACGCCCCGGACCCGCGTACGGCGGTGGGCGCCACCCCCTCGGGGATGGCGCCCACCGGCGCGTGCGGGGTCCTCGCCGGCTACGGGCGCCGGGCCGAGGTCACGCGGTAGACGTCGTAGACGCCCTCGACGCCCCGGACGGCCTTGAGGACGTGGCCCAGGTGCTTCGGGTCGCCCATCTCGAAGGTGAACCGCGAGGTGGCCACCCGGTCGCGGGAGGTCTGGACGGCCGCCGACAGGATGTTCACGTGCTGGTCCGACAGGACGCGGGTGACGTCCGACAGCAGCCGGGACCGGTCCAGCGCCTCGACCTGGATGGCCACCAGGAAGACCGAGGACTGGGTGGGCGCCCACTCGACCTCCAGCATCCGCTCGGGCTCCTGGGAGAGCGAGTCCACGTTGACGCAGTCCGCGCGGTGCACCGATACGCCGCTGCCCCGCGTCACGAATCCGATGATCGGGTCGCCCGGGACCGGGGTGCAGCAGCGGGCCAGCTTGACCCACACGTCGTCGACGCCCTTGACGACGACGCCCGGGTCGGTGTTGCTGCGCCGCTTGGTGCGGCCCCGCGCCGGGGAGATGCTCTCCTCGATGTCCTCGTTGGCCGCTTCCTCGCCGCCGAGGGCCGCCACCAGCTTCTGCACGACGCCCTGCGCGGCCACGTGGCCCTCGCCGATCGCCGCGTACAGCGAGGAGATGTCGGGGTAGCGCATCTCGTGCGCCAGGGTGACGAGGGAGTCGCCGGTGAGGATGCGCTGGATCGGCAGGTTCTGCTTGCGCATGGCCCGCGCGATGGCGTCCTTGCCGTGCTCGATGGCCTCGTCGCGGCGCTCCTTGGAGAACCAGCCGCGGATCTTGTTCCTGGCCCGCGGGGACTTGACGAAGCCGAGCCAGTCGCGGGACGGTCCGGCGCCCTCGGCCTTGGAGGTGAACACCTCGACCAGGTCGCCGTTGTCGAGGGTGGACTCCAGCGGGACGAGGCGGCCGTTGACCCTGGCCCCTATGGTCCGGTGGCCGACCTCGGTGTGGACGGCGTACGCGAAGTCCACGGGGGTGGCGCCGGCGGGCAGCGCTATGACGTCGCCCTTGGGCGTGAAGACGAAGACCTCGTTGCGGGAGAGGTCGAAGCGCAGGGAGTCGAGGAACTCGCCCGGGTCCTCCGTCTCCTTCTGCCAGTCCAACAGCTGGCGCAGCCAGGCCATGTCGTTGACCGTGTCGTGGCCCGCGCTGCCCTTGGCCGTCTGCGGGACGTCGGTGCGCACCTTGGAGGTGCCCGCGACGGTCTGCTGCTTGTACTTCCAGTGCGCGGCGATGCCGTACTCGGCCCGGCGGTGCATGTCGAAGGTGCGGATCTGGAGCTCGACCGGCTTGCCGCTGGGCCCGATGACCGTCGTGTGGAGCGACTGGTACATGTTGAACTTGGGCATCGCGATGTAGTCCTTGAACCGGCCGGGGACCGGGTTCCAGCGCGCGTGCACCGTGCCGAGGGCCGCGTAGCAGTCCCGGACGGTGTCGACGAGGACGCGGATGCCCACCAGGTCGTAGATCTCCGCGAAGTCGCGGCCGCGGACGATCATCTTCTGGTAGACGCTGTAGTAGTGCTTGGGGCGCCCGGTGACGGTGGCCTTGATCCGCGCCGCCCGCAGGTCGGTCTGCACCTCGTCCGTGACGACGGCCAGGTACTCGTCGCGCTTGGGGGCCCGCTCGGCCACCAGCCGGACGATCTCGTCGTACATCTTGGGGTAGAGGATCGCGAAGGCGAGGTCCTCCAGCTCCCACTTGATGGTGTTCATGCCCAGCCGGTGCGCCAGCGGGGCGTAGATCTCCAGGGTCTCGCGGGCCTTCTTCTCCTGCTTCTCCCGCTTGAGGTACCGCATGGTGCGCATGTTGTGCAGCCGGTCGGCGAGCTTGATCACCAGGACGCGCGGGTCCTTGGCCATGGCGACGACCATCTTGCGCACGGTCTCCGCCTGGGCGGCCTCGCCGAACTTGACCCGGTCGAGCTTGGTGACGCCGTCGACGAGCAGGGCCACGGCGTCGCCGAAGTCGCGGCGCAGGTCCTCCAGCCCGTACTCGGTGTCCTCGACGGTGTCGTGCAGCAGGCCGGCCATCAGGGTGGCCGGGTCCATGCCGAGCTCGGCGAGGATGGTGGTCACCGCGAGCGGGTGGGTGATGTACGGGTCACCGCTCTTGCGCTTCTGGCCCCGGTGCCAGCGCTCCGCGACCTGGTAGGCCTGCTCCAGCTGGCGCAGCGTGGTCGTCTCGATCTTGGGATCGTTGCTGCGGACTATGCGCAGAAGCGGTTCCAGGACCGGGTTGTACGGGTTGGAACGCTGCACGCCGAGCCGGGCGAGGCGGGCCCGCACCCGGTTGGAGGACCCGGCCGACTTCGCCGGCGCGGGCTTGACCGGCGGGGCCGGCGGGGGCGTGGCGGCGGGCGCCGCGGCCGGCTCGGCCTGCGGATCGGGCTGCGCGGCGGAGAGTGGCTGGACCTCGTCTGGCAAGAGCGCTCCTCTGGGGGTCCCCCCGGGCGGAGTCCGGGGGGAGGATCCGGTGCCCCGGTCAGGTCCGGATAAACCATGGTAGCGAGGGTTCGCCGCCCCCGTTCCCCGAGGCCGCCCACCGATCAGTTCCGGCCGCGGCTCTCTTTCGGCCGCGCCCCGCGGGAGGGGCGGCGGCCGGGGACGGAGCGGAGCCCCCGGCGCTCGGCGGCACACGAAAGCGGCGGGCACCCGGGACATCCCGGACACCCGCCGCTTCGCGCGCAAAGAGGTCAGACCACGATCAGCGCGTCCAGCGGAGCCCCGCCGAGCGCACCGGCCAGCGCGGCCCGGCCCGGGAGGAACGACAGCTCCATCAGGACCGCCACGCCCGCGACCTCGGCCCCGGTCCGCCGGATCAACTCCAGCGAGGCCCGCGCGGTGCCGCCGGTGGCCAGTACGTCGTCGATGACCATGACCCGGTCACCGCCCGCCAGGTCCTCCGCGTGGATCTCGATCTCCGCGGTCCCGTACTCCAGCTCGTACGCCTGCGCGAGCGTGGCGCCCGGCAGCTTCCCGGCCTTGCGCACCGGTACGAAGCCGATCCCGGCCTGCACGGCGACCGGGGCCGCCAGGATGAACCCGCGCGCCTCCAATCCGACGATCTTCGTCGCGCCGTACCGTCCGGCCAGCTCCACCAGCGCGTCCGTCAGCGCGGCGAACGCCTTCGGGTCCGCCAGCAGCGGGGTGATGTCCTTGAACATCACGCCCGGCTTCGGGTAGTCCGGGACGTCCTTGATCCGGTCGAGCAGCAGCGCCCGTACGTCCTCGGACAGCGGCGCCGTCACCGGCGCCGCCCCGGCCGGCCCTGCGCCACGACCTGCTGGTCGTCGCCGGACTGGTAGCCCTCGTCACCGGACTCGCCCCGCGCCGCCGAGGCCGAGCGCTTGGCGAGCACCCGCTTCTTGAGCGCCTTCATGGCGGGCTCGCGCTCCTTCAGGTCCACGACCAGCGGGGTCGCGATGAAGATCGAGGAGTACGCGCCGGCCGCGAGGCCGACGAACAGGGACAGCGAGATGTCGTTCAGCATGCCGGCGTCCAGGAAGCCGCCGCCGATGAACAGCAGGGCCGCGACCGGGAGCAGCGCCACGACCGTGGTGTTGATCGAGCGGACCAGCGTGCCGTTGATGCTGCGGTTGGCGACCTCGCTGTACGTCCAGCGGGTCTGCTTGGTGATGTCCTTCGACCCCTCCTTGAGACCGTCGAAGACGACGACGGTGTCGTAGAGGGAGTAGCCGAGGATCGTCAGCAGACCGATGACCGTACCCGGGGTGACCTCGAAGCCGACCAGCGCGTACACGCCGACGGTGATCGTGAGGTCGTGGATCAGCGCGATGAGCGCCGCGACCGCCATCCGCCACTCGAAGGCGATGGCGAGGTAGATCACCACGAGGACCATGAAGACGCCGAGGCCGGTCCAGGCCTTGTTCGCGATCTGGGAGCCCCAGCTGGGGCCGACCAGGTCCGCGTTGATGTCGGCTTCGGTGACCTTGAGGTCGGTGGCGAGCTGCTTCTTCACCTCGGTCGCGGCGGCGGTGTCGACGCCCGAGATCTGGATCCGCAGGCCGCCGGTGCCGAGCTCCTGGACGATCGCGTCGTGGCCCGAGGCCTTCTCCGCGTCCTCGGTCGCCTGCGCGACGGAGACGGCCGTCTTCGGGGTGGTGAAGACGGCACCGCCCTTGAACTCGATGCCCATGTTGAGGCCCTGGACGGCCAGGGCGACGATCGCCGTGATGGTGATCAGGATGGAAACGCCGTACCAGAGGAAACGCTTGCCGACGAAGTCGTAGCCGACCTCACCGCGGTACAGCCTGGCGCCGAGATCTCCCAGCTTCGACATCTCTCACGCCTCCTTTGCTTCGACGGGGGCGGGAGCGGAACCGGTGGTGCGGGACCGGCGCAGCGGGGGCTTGGCGCCCAGCCGCTTCGGGTCCAGCCCGGACCACGGGTGGCCGCTGGAGAAGAACTTCGTCCGCGCGAGCAGCGTCATGACCGGCTTGGTGAAGAGGAACACCACGACCACGTCGAGCAGGGTCGTCAGACCCAGGGTGAAGGCGAAGCCCTGCACCTTGCCGACGGTGACGATGAAGAGCACCGCGGCCGCCAGGAACGACACGAAGTCCGACACGAGGATGGTGCGCCGGGCACGCGGCCAGGCGCGCTCGACGGCCGGACGCAGGGTGCGGCCCTCGCGGATCTCGTCGCGGATCCGCTCGAAGTACACGATGAACGAGTCCGCCGTGATGCCGATCGCCACGATCGCGCCGCAGACGGCGGGCAGGTTCAGCGCGAAGCCGATGCCCTTTCCGAGCAGCGCCATGATCGTGTAGGTGAGGATCGCCGACACCAGGAGCGAGATGATCGCGATGAACGCCAGACCGCGGTAGTAGACCAGCAGGTAGATCACCACGAGGAGGAGGCCGATCGCACCCGCGATCAGGCCCGCCCGCAGCTGCTCGCCGCCGAGCGCGGCGGTGACGGTGGTGACGCTGTCCTCCTGGAAGGACAGCGGCAGCGCGCCGTACGAGAGCATGTTGCCGAGGTCCTGAGCGGACTGCTGGGTGAAGCCGCCGGAGATCTGGGCGTTGCCGCCCATGATCGCGCTGCTGACGGACGGGTCGGAGACCACGTCGCCGTCGAGGACGATCGCGAACTGGTTCTGCGGGGACTGCTTGGCGGCGAGCTCACCGGTGACCTTGGCGAACGCGTCGGAGCCGCGGTCGTTGAAGTCCATGGTGACGATCCAGCCGCCGGCCTGCGGGTCGATGACGCCCTTGGCGCTCTTGACGTCCTTGCCCTCGACGGCGGCCGGACCCAGGACCCACTTGCCCCAGGCCTCTCCGCGCTTGCCGCACGCGAGCGTCGGCTCCTCCGGCTTGACGCCCTTGCCGACGGCGGCGCGCTGCGCCTCGTCGGCGCAGTTCAGGGCGGCGAACTTGGCCTGGAGCGCGGCCGCGGCGGCCTCGTCGCCGGTGGGCGGCGCGGACGGCGTCGGGGCCTGGTTGTCGTCTGCCTTCTTCGACTCGCTCGCCGCGGGCGAGGGAGTGGGGGCGTTCGGGGCCTTGAGGGCCTCACTGAGCGCGCGGCCCTGGGAAGTGGCGCTGGACGACGGGGTTGCGGAGGGACTGGCCTTGGCGCCGTCCTCGGCCTTGGGGGCACCGGAGGCGCTCGGGGAGGGGCTCGGGCTCTGCGTGCCCTCGGGGACGGCGGGGGCGCCGTCCGCGAAGGCGAGCACCGGACGGAAGTACAGCTGGGCGGTGGTGCCGACCTGCTCGCGCGCCTGCTTCTCGTTCATCCCCTTGGGGATGTTGACGATGATGTGGTCGCGGCCCTGGGTCTGGACCTCCGCCTCCGACACGCCGAGACCGTTGACGCGGCGCTCGATGATGCCGACCGCCGTGTTCATATTGGTCTCGTTGACGGCGTTCTCTTTGCCGGGCTCGCTCTTGGCCTTGAGCGTGATGCTCGTTCCGCCGGCGAGGTCGATGCCGAGCCGGGGAGTCGTCTGCTTGGAGAGGAACATCCCCGCGGTGAGCGCCACCATCGCGATCAGGATGATCGCCAGGGCACGCCCCGGCCTCCCCTGAGCCCCCGTGGGCCGCCGGCCCTTCTTCGGTGCTGCCACCTTGTCGTTTCTCCCTGTCCAACCGTCCCGCGCCGGGTCAGCGCGCGGACGGCCACGAAATGTGTGGTGGGGACCCCTGCCCCCCGCAGAAGTGTCACAGGCGGGGACCGCGTCGGCCGCCGGTCAGGCGCCTGGGCGGTCCCCGGCCGAGCGCTACTTCGCGCCGGCCTCGCCGTCGGCCTTGCCGTCGTCGCCGTCCTTGGGCTCGTCCTTCTTGCCCAGGTCGAGCTTGGGCGCCTCGTCGTCCTTGGCCGGGCCCGTCTCGGGGGTTCCGGTCAGCGAGGACGCGTCGTCCGGGACGGCCGGCGTGTCGCTGGCGGCGTCGTCGTGGATTCCGTGGACGATGCGGTTGTACTCCGCGTCCTCCAGGACGGCGCCGATGGAGTTCTTCGCGAAGAGCGCGTGGACCCCGGGGGCCACCTCCAGGGTGACGGTGTCGTCACCGACTTCCTTCACCGTGGCGTACATGCCGCCGATGGTGCGGACCCCGGTGCCGGGCGTCATCTGATCGCGCATCTGCGCGGCCGCCTGCTGCTTCTTCTTCGCCGAACGGGTCATCAGGAACATCGCCCCGATGAGCACGATGAACGGGAGGAAAGTCACGAGACTACTGTTCACGGGACGGAGATCCTTCGCACGACCGCACGCGGACGGCGGCCATTTCTACGGGGGTGGGCATGCCGCCCTGAAAGGTCGGCATCGGCGGAGTCTAGGCGAGTCCGCACCGATGGAACAACGCCCAGCATGGCACCGCAGTTCCTGAGGGGTCTAACCTCCGCGCCGTCAGGCCCCGAACAAGCCCTGTTGTCCGCTTGATCCGCTCCCGCCGTGCTGGGGCGGTACGAGTCCCAGGTGGGCCCAGGCGGCGGGCGTCCCCACCCGGCCCCTGGGCGTGCGCGCGAGCAGGCCCTCGCGGACCAGGAAGGGCTCGGCGACCTCCTCCACGGTCTCGCGCTCCTCGCCGACGGCGACGGCGAGAGTGGACAGCCCGACGGGACCGCCGCCGAAGAGCTTGAGGAGGGCCTCCAGCACAGCCCGGTCCAGCCGGTCCAGGCCGCGCTCGTCCACCTCGTACACCTTGAGCGCGGTGGCCGCCACCGCCCGGTTGACCACGCCGTCCGCCCGGACCTGGGCGTAGTCGCGGACCCGGCGCAGCAGCCGGTTGGCGATGCGCGGGGTGCCCCGGGAGCGGCCGGCGATCTCCGCGGCGCCAGCGGTGTCGATCTCGACGTCGAGGAGCCGGGCCGAGCGGTGGATCACCCGCTCCAGCTCCTCGGGGGCGTAGAACTCCATGTGGCCGGTGAATCCGAAGCGGTCTCGCAGCGGCGGGGGCAGCAGCCCGGCGCGGGTGGTGGCGCCGACGAGGGTGAACGGCGGCAGCTCCAGGGGGATGGCGGTGGCCCCGGGGCCCTTGCCGACGATCACGTCGACGCGGAAGTCCTCCATGGCCATGTAGAGCATCTCCTCGGCGGGCCGGGACATGCGGTGGATCTCGTCGAGGAAGAGGACCTCGCCCTCCTGGAGGGAGGAGAGGATGGCGGCGAGGTCGCCGGCGTGCTGGATGGCGGGGCCGGAGGTGATCCGGATCGGTGCGCCCATCTCGGCCGCGATGATCATCGACAGCGTGGTCTTGCCGAGGCCGGGGGCGCCGGAGAGCAGGACGTGGTCCGCGGTGGCCCCGCGCTGGCGGGCGGCCTTGAGGACGAGGTCCAGCTGCTGGCGGACCTTCTCCTGGCCGACGAACTCGCCGAGGTCCTTGGGCCGCAGCGCCGCCTCGACGGCGGTGTCCTCGCCGTCGGCGGCCGCCGCGACGAGTCGCTCGGTCTCGGCGTCGCTCTCGGCGTCGCTCTCGTCGTACCGGTTCACGGTGTCAGTCTGCCTTCTGGGGGTGCGCGGTGGTCTGTCGGGTGAGGCGCCGCAGCGGGTCAGCGGGCCCGGTTCAGGGACTGCAGGGCGGCCCGCAGGAGCTGCGGTACGGGGGCCGACCCGCCGGCGGCGATGGCGGCCTCGGCCTGCGGGGCCACCGCCGACACCGCTTCCTCCGCCTCCCGCGACGCGTAGCCGAGGCCGATCAGCGCGGCGGCGAGCTGCTCGCTCCAGGGGGCGGGACCCGCGGCCGCGGCCCGCTGCGCTCCGACGAGGCCGCTCGTGCCCAGGGGCTGGCCCAGCTTCCCCTTCAGCTCCAGCAGCAGCTTCTGCGCACCCTTCTTGCCGATGCCGGGGACGGCCGTCAACGCCTTCTCGTCGCCGGTGGACACCGCGAGGCGCAGGGCGTCGGGGCTGTGCGCGCCGAGCATCGCCTGGGCGAGCCTGGGCCCGACCCCGCTGGCGGTCTGCAGCAGCTCGAAGACCTGGCGCTCGTCGTCGTCGGCGAAGCCGTACAGCGTCAGGGAGTCCTCCCGGACGACGAGGGAGGTCGCCAGCCTGGCCTGCTCGCCCGTGCGCAGCCCGGCGATGGTGGCCGGGGTGCACTGGACGGCCATGCCCACCCCGCCGACCTCGATCACGGCCACGGTGGGGGCGAGGGCGGCCACGGGGCCGCTGACGAAGGCGATCATCGGGTTCGGCCTTTCGAGGTGTGCAGGGCGACCGCCTGCTGGAGGCGGTTCTGGGCGGGGGCCCGCCAGATGTGGCAGATGGCGAGGGCGAGCGCGTCGGCGGCGTCGGCCGGCCTGGGTGGCGCCGCCAGTCGCAGCAGCCGGGTGACCATGGCGCCGACCTGGGCCTTGTCGGCACGGCCGCTGCCGGTCACCGCGGCCTTGACCTCGCTCGGGGTGTGCAGGGCGACGGGTATGCCGCGGCGTGCCGCGCACAGCATCGCCACGGCGCTCGCCTGTGCGGTGCCCATCACGGTGCTCACGTTGTGCTGGCTGAACACCCGCTCCACGGCGACGACTTCGGGCCGGTGCTCGTCGAGCCACTCCTCGATGCCCTGCTCGATGGCGACGAGCCGATGGCCCAGTTCGGCATCCGGGGGCGTTCGTACGACCCCCACCGCGACCATGGCCAGCGGACGGCCGGCGACACCCTCGACGACACCGACGCCGCACCGCGTCAGTCCCGGGTCCACGCCGAGTACGCGCACCGCCCACCCCCTGTTCTTCGATCATCTGTCCGTGGCAGGCAGGCTATCCGCCGCCACTGACATCGCGCGCAACACGACGGCGGGCCGACGGGGGTGTGTCCCCGTCGGCCCGCCGGTGCCGCGTGTGGGCGGTGACGCGGGTCAGGCGTCGACCTTCTCCATGACCTCGTCCGAGACGTCGAAGTTGGCGAAGACGTTCTGCACGTCGTCGCTGTCCTCCAGCGCGTCGATCAGCTTGAAGATCTTGCGCGCGCCCTCTTCGTCCAGCTCGACCTGCATGGTGGGCAGGAAGTTGGAGTCGGCCGAGTCGTAGTCGATGCCGGCGTCCTGGAGCGCCGTGCGGACGGCGACCATGTCCGTGGCCTCGCTGATGATCTCGAAGCTCTCGCCGAGGTCGTTGACCTCCTCGGCGCCCGCCTCCAGCACGGTCTCCAGCACATCGTCCTCGGACAGCTCGCCCTTGGGCAGCAGGACGACACCCTTGCGGTTGAACAGGTACGAGACCGAGCCCGGGTCGGCCATCGAGCCGCCGTTGCGGGTCATGGCGACGCGGACGTCGGAGGCGGCGCGGTTGCGGTTGTCGGTGAGGCACTCGATGAGCACCGCGACACCGTTCGGACCGTAGCCCTCGTACATGATCGTCTCGTAGTCGGCGCCGCCGGCCTCAAGGCCGCCGCCGCGCTTGACCGCGGAGTCGATGTTCTTGTTCGGGACCGAGCTCTTCTTCGCCTTCTGGATGGCGTCGAAGAGCGTGGGGTTTCCATCGATGTCGGCGCCGCCCATACGGGCCGCGACCTCGATGTTCTTGATCAGCTTCGCGAAGAGCTTGCCGCGCTTGGCGTCAACCACGGCCTTCTTGTGCTTCGTCGTAGCCCATTTAGAGTGGCCGGACATCTGCCTGTCTCCTTCGCGTCACCAACAGTGTTCGCCTGCGATCCTACCGGGACCCCGTTACAGCGCCGCGCGCACCATGTCGACGAAGTACGCGTGAACACGGTCGTCGCCGGTCAGCTCGGGATGGAACGAGGTCGCCAGGACGTTCCCCTGGCGCACCGCGACCGTGTGGCCCCCGTACGTGGCCAGCACGTCCGCCGAGGCACCGACGGACTCGACCCAGGGGGCGCGGATGAAGACGCCCTCGACGGGGCCGCCCTCGACGCCCGCGAAGTCGACCTTCGCCTCGAAGGACTCGTTCTGCCGGCCGAAGGCGTTGCGGCGGACGATCATGTCGATGCCGCCGAGCGTCTCCTGGTCCTCGCGGCCGTCCAGCAGCTTGTCGGCCAGCATGATCATGCCGGCGCAGGTGCCGTAGACGGGCATGCCCGCGGCCACGCGCTCGCGCAGCGGCTCCAGCATGCCGAACAGCACGGCGAGCTTCGACATGGTCGTGGACTCGCCGCCGGGGATCACCAGGGCGTCGATCTCGGCGAGCTCCTCGGGACGCCGGACCGGCCTGGCCACGGCGTCCGCCGCGGCCAGGGCGATCAGGTGCTCCCGTACGTCGCCCTGGAGCGCCAGGACACCGATCACGGGGGTGGGGGTCATGGCCGGTTACCAGCCGCGGTTGGCGTAGCGCTCGGACTCGGGGAGGGTGTCGCAGTTGATGCCGACCATGGCCTCGCCCAGGTTGCGGGAGGCGTCCGCGATGATCTTCGGGTCGTCGTAGAAGGTGGTGGCCTTCACGATGGCGGCGGCGCGCTTGGCCGGGTCGCCCGACTTGAAGATGCCGGAGCCGACGAAGACGCCCTCGGCACCGAGCTGACGCATCAGGGCCGCGTCGGCCGGGGTGGCCACGCCGCCGGCGGAGAACAGCACGACCGGGAGCTTGCCGAGCTCGGCGACCTCCTTGACGAGCTCGTACGGGGCACGCAGGTCCTTGGCCGCGGCGAACAGCTCGTTGTTGTCGTAGCCGCGCAGGCGGGCGATCTCGTTCTTGATCTGGCGCAGGTGGCGGACGGCCTCGACGACGTTGCCGGTGCCGGCCTCGCCCTTCGAGCGGATCATGGCCGCGCCCTCGGCGATGCGGCGCAGGGCCTCGCCCAGGTTGGTGGCACCGCAGACGAAGGGGGTGGTGAACGCCCACTTGTCGGAGTGGTTGACCTCGTCGGCCGGGGTCAGGACCTCGGACTCGTCGATGTAGTCGACACCGAGGGACTGCAGGACCTGGGCCTCGACGAAGTGGCCGATGCGGGACTTGGCCATAACCGGGATCGAGACGGCCTCGATGATCTCTTCGATCATGTTCGGGTCGGACATGCGGGCGACTCCGCCGTCCTTGCGGATGTCGGCGGGCACCCGCTCCAGGGCCATGACCGCGACGGCGCCCGCGTCCTCGGCGATCTTCGCCTGCTCGGCGTTGACGACGTCCATGATCACGCCGCCCTTGAGCTGCTCGGCCATGCCGCGCTTGACGCGCGAGGTGCCGATGGCCGACTCAGGCGACTGGGGGGAGGTGGGAAGCGTGCTCACGGATGACCTCACTCGAAGGAAACTCGAAAGGAAAGACGGGTACGACAGGTGCTACGGGTTCTACCTGACTGAGAGAACCCCACCCGACCAGTCCACAGCAAGGGCCAATGTGGAGCCGGTGGCCCCTTCATTTGTCCCCCGCGGCCCTGGACCGCTTCCTGGACCGCTTCCTGGACCGCCTCTTCCGGATCCTGCCGGCGCGATCCGGGAGACGGCCTACACGGGCCTCTCGGCGAGGTCGGCCGGGGGCTCGTCGTCCATCTCGAAGGCCAGCGGGAAGGGCGCGTGCCCGGCGAGGCGGAACCAGCGGACCTTGCGGTGCCTGCGCAGGGCCCGGGCGGCGCGTACGGAGTCGTTGTGGAAACGCCGGGCCATGGGCACGCGGCGCACGGCCTCGGCGAGCTCCTCGGTGGCCTCCGCCCCGCCGGGCGCCGCCTTCAGCTCGTCGACCTGGGCGACGTCCGCGAACACGGCCCGCAGGGCCTGGCTGAGCTCGCTCTCGGCGACCTCGCGGTGCTCCTCCTCGGCCTGCCGCGCGGCGTGCGCGGCCTCGTACAGCACGAGGGAGGAGGCGGGGTCGAGGACTCCGGACGTGGCGACCTCCAGGACCACCGAGGCCCGCCGCACCAGCTGCGCGTCGAGCGCGGCCCGGGCGGCGTCCATCCGCGAGTGCAGCCGGTCCAGCCGCCCGGCGGTCCAACTGAGGTACACCCCGACCACGGCCAGTGCCACGGCGGTCCAGACAAGGTTTTCGATCACGGGCGGCGACATTACCGCTCCCCGCGCCCCCCGCCCCCATCGCCCGCGGCCGCGGGGGCCCGGCCCGGCCGGGCGGCGGGCGCGTCCGTCGGGTCCGCCCCGTCGGTGCCGTCCGTCGGGTCCGCCGCGTCGGTGCCGTCCGGCGCGGCCCTCAGGATTCCGCGGGGTCCCGCGAGAACCCGAGGCGGGTGCGCAGCGGGACGCGCTCGTCGGCCGCGACCGCCGCCGCGCCGTCCGTGACCGTCTCGTACACCGAGAGGATGTCCGCCCCGACCGTGGACCAGTCGAAGCGGCGCACGTGCGCCGAGCCGCGGGCGCTGAGCTCCGCGCGACGGGCCGGATCCCGCAGGAGGGCGATCGCCGACGCCGCCAGCGCGTCCGCGTTCTCGTTCGAGAAGAGCTCCCCCGCCCCGCCCTGGTCCAGGACCTGCGCGAACGCGTCGAGGTCCGAGGCCAGTACCGGCGCGCCCGCCGAGAGCGCCTCGACGAGGATGATCCCGAAGCTCTCGCCGCCCGTATTGGGGGCGACGTACACGTCAACGCTGCGCAGCAGCCGCGCCTTGTCCTCGTCCGAGACCATGCCGAGGAACTCGACGCGGGAGCGCAGCGCCGCCGGCAGGGAGGCCACCGCCTCCTCCTCGTCGCCCCGGCCCGCGACGAGCAGCCGTACGTCCGGGCAGGCCTCCACGATCTTCGGGAAGGCGGCCATCAGCACCGGCAGCCCCTTGCGGGGTTCGTCGATGCGGCCGATGAAGCCGAGGGTCTGCCCGGACCAGGCCGGATGGGGGTCAGCCTTGGCGAAGAAGTCCACGTCGACGCCGTTGGGGATCAGCACCGCGTCCCCGCCCAGGTGTTCCACGAGGGTGCGCCGCGCGTACTCGCTGACCGCGATCCGGGCGCTGATCTTCTCCAGCGCGGGCTGGAGGATCGGGTAGGCCGCGATCATCGCGCGGGAGCGCGGGTTCGAGGTGTGGAAGGTCGCCACGATCGGCCCCTGCGCCGCCCAGCAGGCCAGCAGGCCCAGGGAGGGCGAGGCCGGCTCGTGGATGTGGATCACGTCGAACGTGCCGTCGTGCAGCCAGCGGCGCACCCGGGCCGCCGACAGGAAGCCGAAGTTCAGCCGGGCCACCGACCCGTTGTACGGCACCGGCACCGCCCGTCCCGCCGAGACGACGTACGGCGGCAGCGGGGTCTCGTCGTCGGCGGGGGCGAGCACCGACACCTCGTGGCCGAGGCGGATCAGGTGCTCCGCCAGGTCGCGGATGTGGAACTGGACGCCGCCCGGCACGTCCCACGAGTACGGGCACACGATGCCGATCTTCACTACGGGCGCTCCTCCAGGTCGTCGAGCCACAGCCGCTGCAGCATGTGCCAGTCCTCCGGGTGCTCGGCGATGCCCCACGCGAAGGCGTCCGCCACCGCCTGGGTCATGGCCGCGGTCCTCTCGGTCCGCGTCCCGGTCCCCGGTACCTCCACCGCGGGGTGGATGCGGCCGTACATCTTCGGCGCGTCCCCGTAGTGCAGGGTGGCCGGGAGCAGCACCGCCCCCGTGTGCTGGGCCAGCAGCGCCGGCCCGGCGGGCATGCGCGTGCGCGCGCCGAAGAAGTCCACCTCCACCCCGGAGGCGGACAGGTCCCGGTCGGCGACGAGGCAGACCAGGCCGCCGGAGCGGAGCCGGCGCGCCAGGGTGCCGAAGGCGGCGCCGCCGTTGTGCGGCAGCACCTCCATGCCCAGGCTCTCCCGGTAGGCGACGAAGCGGTCGTAGAGCGACTCGGGCTTGAGCCGCTCGGCGACGGTGGTGAAGGGGACGCCGATGTGGCCGATGGCCCAGGCCCCGGCGAGGTCCCAGTTGGCGAGGTGCGGCAGTGCGACGACGACACCGCGGCCGGTGGCCAGGGCATCGCGCAGCAAGTGCTCGTCCGTGAACTCGACCTCCGTGCTGAACCGGGAGGGGTCCATGGCGGGTAGCCGGAAGGACTCCATCCAGTACCGCATGTACGAGCGCATGCCGGCCTGCGACAGCTCGCGCAGCCGCTCCGGCCCGGCGTCCGGCACGACCCGCGCCAGGTTCGATTCGAGGCGCAGCACGCTCTTGCCGCGCCGCTTCCACGCGAAGTCGGCGATCCGCCGGCCGAGGGCCACGGCGGCGGGCTCCGGCAGCTTCTTGACCCCGGCCCAGCCGAGCCCGTACAGCCCGTCGACCAGTCTGTCCTGTGCCCTGCCCATCAGGCCGCGCCCCCTTCGGCGACGCCGGCCGCGGCGTCGGCCTCGGCCGCCTCACGGCGTACGGTGACCACCCGCTGGATCAGCGTGACGAGGGAGCCGACGGCCACGATCCACAGCGCGACCGGCAGCAGGACGCCGATCCACGAGGGCACCCCGAAGATCTGCAGCCCGGACAGACCGGCCGCGACCAGCGAGATCACGAGACGCTCGGCCCGCTCGATGAGGCCGTTGACGGCCACGGGCAGCCCGATCGACTCGCCGCGCGCCTTGGTGTACGAGACCACCTGGCCGCTGGCCAGGCAGAAGATCGACACGGCGCACAGCACGTTGTCGTTCCCGGAGCCCGCGTACCAGAGCGCGAGCCCGCCGAAGATCGCCGCGTCCGCGACCCGGTCCAGGGTGGAGTCGAGGAACGCCCCCCAGCGGCTGGAGAGCCCGGCCTGGCGGGCCATGTTCCCGTCCACCAGGTCGGAGAAGACGAAGAGGGTGATGGTGATGGTGCCCCAGAAGAACTCCCCGCGGGGGAAGAAGACCAGCGCTCCCGCCACCACTCCGGCCGTGCCGATCAGGGTGACCGCGTCCGGACTCACCCCCCGCCGGAGCAGAAATGCGGCGAATGGCGTGAGAACACGCGTGAAGAATGCACGCGCGTACTTGTTCAGCATGGCCTTCCCGGAGGGTCGCTGGGCCGCACGGCCACCACGGCCACCGGCTGGCCCATCGTAGCCAGCACACCGCCTCCCGGACGCCGCGCACCCACCGGTTCGGGCCACGCGAGCCGCGCGTCCCCCCGCGGAGCCCTCCCGGCGGGCCCCCGCGCGTACGTCTGCCGGACCTCCCGCGTCCGCCCCTCCGCCCCTCCCCCGGGCGCCGCCGGTACGACGTATGGACGCCGTGTGGCAGCGGTGCAAAGCTCGAAGAACCCCGTATTCCTCCTCCGAGGGTCCGTCGAGGGTCCTCACCGTCACCAGCGGGAGGCACGAGCACCATGGGAGCCACCTCACACCAATCCGGGGCCGCCGGCAGGGCACCGACGGCCGACCGGCCCGCCTCCGTACGGAACGTCGTGCTGGTCGGCCACAGCGGATCCGGCAAGACCACGCTGGTCGAGGCGCTGGCCCTGACCGCCGGAGCGGTCAACCGGGCCGGCCGGGTCGAGGACGGGGCCACCGTCTCCGACTACGACGAGATCGAGCACCGGCGACAGCGCTCCGTCCAGCTCTCCCTCGTCCCCGTCCAATGGGGCGGAATCAAGATCAACATCTTGGACACCCCCGGATACGCCGACTTCGTCGGCGAACTCAGGGCCGGTCTGCGCGCCGCGGACGCGGCCCTCTTCGTCGTCTCGGCCTCGGACGGCATCGACGGCGCTACCCGCATGGTGTGGGACGAGTGCGAGGCCGTGGGCATGCCCCGCGCCATCGTCGTCACCCACCTCGAAGCCGCCCGCGCCGACTACACGCAGATGGCGACGGTCTGCGGGGAGGTCTTCGGCGCCGACGACCCCGACCGGGTCGTCCCGCTCTACCTCCCCCTGCACGGGCCCGCCGGGCCCGACGGGCACGCCCCCGTCACCGGGCTGCTCGGCCTGCTCTCGCAGCGCGTCCACACCTACGCCTCCGGGTCCCGCGTCGAGCGCGACCCGGATCCGGCCGAGCTCGCCCTCATCAGCGGCGCGCGGTCCCGCCTCATCGAGGGGATCATCGCGCAGAGCGAGGACGAGGGCCTGATGGACCGCTACCTCGGCGGCGAGGACATCGACCTCAAGACCCTCGTGGACGACCTGGAGCGGGCCGTCGCCCGGGGCACCTTCCACCCCGTCCTGATGGCGGCCCCCGCCGCCGAGGGCGCGCGCCAGGGCCTGGGCACCACCGAACTCCTCGAACTGATCACCGGCGGCTTCCCCACCCCCCTGGAACGCGCCCCCGTCCCGGTCACCACGCCCGACGGCTCCGTCCGGCCCGCCGCCACCTGCGACCCGGACGGCCCGCTCGTCGCCGAGGTCGTCAAGACCTCCTCCGACCCCTACGTCGGCCGCGTCTCGCTCGTCCGCGTCTTCTCCGGCACCCTGCGCCCCGACGCGACCGTCCACGTCAGCGGGCACGGCCTGGCGGACCGGGGGCACGAGGACCACGACGTGGACGAGAGGATCGGCGCCCTCAGCTCGCCGTTCGGCAAGCAGCAGCGCACCCTGGACCAGTGCGTCGCCGGCGACCTGGCGTGCGTGGCGAAACTCACCCGCGCCGAGACCGGCGACACCCTCTCCGCCAAGGACGACCCGCTCCTCATGGAGCCCTGGACCATGCCCGACCCGCTGCTCCCCCTCGCCGTCGAGGCCCACAGCAAGGCCGACGAGGACAAGCTGTCCCAGGGCCTGGCCCGGCTCGTCGCCGAGGACCCGACGATGCGGCTGGAGCAGAACCCGCACACCCACCAGCTCGTCCTGTGGTGCATGGGCGAGGCCCACCAGGACGTCGCCCTGGAGCGGCTGCGCACCCGGTACGGGGTCCAGGTCGACCCCGTACCGCACCGGGTGAGCCTGCGCGAGACCTTCGTGGCCAAGGCCGCGGGGCGCGGCCGGCACGTCAAGCAGTCCGGCGGGCACGGCCAGTTCGCCATCTGCGAGATCGAGGTCGAACCCCTGCCGCCCGGCAGCGGCGTCGAGTTCGTCGACAAGGTCGTCGGCGGCGCCGTGCCCCGCCAGTTCATCCCGTCGGTGGAGAAGGGCGTACGCGCGCAGGCCACCCGGGGCGTCTCGGCCGGCTACCCGCTGGTCGACGTCCGGGTCACCCTCCGGGACGGCAAGGCGCACTCGGTGGACTCCTCCGACGCCGCCTTCCAGACCGCGGGAGCCCTGGCCCTGCGCGAGGCCGCCACCGGCGCCGGCACCCACCTGCTGGAACCGGTCGCCGAGCTCTCCGTGGACATCCCCGACGAGTACGTCGGCCCGGTCATGAGCGACCTCGCCGGCCGCCGGGGCCGCGTCGTCGGCACGGAGCAGGCGGGCCCCGGGCGCACCCGGGTGCGCGCCGAGATCCCCGAGATCGAGATCGGCCGCTACGCCGTGGAGCTGCGCTCCGTCTCGCACGGCACCGGCCGCTTCGCCCGGGCTTACGCCCGGCACGAGCCCATGCCCCCGCAGATCGCGGACAAGGTGCGCGAACAGGCCGAGAAGGGGAGCAGATCGAGCTGACCTCGGTACGCCGCCCACCCAACCCGCTTGCGGTGGGCGGCATTTCCCTGTCCCATGACCATGGGGCGAGATCCGCCGATAAGCTCATCGGCGCACCAAAGAGCACGAACGCACAGCGACGGGGGCAGCGGTGGCGGACGACGGATTCGACTTCAGGCCCGGGGCGCAGATTCCCCTCCAGGGCGGCGGCGGGCAGACGGCGGCGACGAACGCCCTCGCCTCCGCCGCGTACCGCGACGGGGCGAAGGACACCGCGCTGGCCTCGATCCTCGGGGCGAACAGCGAGAACCATCCGGCTTCGGTCAAGCCCGCCAAGATCTCCCTCTTCGAACCCAACCTCGGGGAGGCCTTCTGCCGGGCCGTCGAGGCCCGCACCCTGGGCGCGGCCCGCAAGCCGATCATCCAGTCCTTCGGCGCCGACCCGCAGACCGTGGTCGAGCACTGCCTGGCCGCCTCCCGGATCCGCAAGGAGCGCGACCGGAAGCTCCGGCTGATCATGCTGGTCTGCGGCGTGCTCTTCCTGCCGGGACTGCTGCTGTGGCTGGGCCTGTTCCAGCTGCGCAAGAGCCTGTCCTCCGGCTCGGGCAAGCGCGGGTCCTGGATCGGAACCGTCCTGCTGGTCGGTGTCGCGATCGTGGTCGCCGTCCTGATGTTCCGGCTGCCGTTCACCGGCTTCTTCGGCCTCTACCTGCGCGGCATGGTCATCGCCCCGGTGCTGGGCTGGCTCCTCGCGCGCCGGCTCTGCGAGTCCACCGCCGCCGACCTGCGCTCCCGCTGGGACGCCCTGCTGGACGGCGGCGGCGTCGGCGCGAAGATCCCGGAGGCCGTGCCCGGCAACCCGGACGAGAAGGCCCGCGAGGACCTGCGCCACCAACTGGCCAAGCTGACGGCCGAGGACCGCAGCAACCACGTCTTCTACGCGGGCCCCAAGGGCATACTCGGCATGGGCACCCGCTGGGGCAACTGGCAGATGGCCGAGGAGCTCGCCCCCAGGACCGAGGGCGCCGAGATCCACCCCTTCCGCAGCTGGGACGTCATACGCGCGATCGACACCCAGCTGCGCAAGCTGGAGCGCGGCCCCCTGCACACCGGCGGCTTCCCGGCCGCCGCCATCCAGCACTGGATCGTCACCCCGGTGGGCGAGGGGGCCGCCGAGGTGGCCCGCCCCACCGGTGAGAACACCGACACGTTCCTGATCAAGCCGCACGAGATCACCCGGATCTGCAACGAGCAGCAGTTCAGCGCGGGCAACCGGCACTACCTGGGCATCCAGTACCCGCTCTGGGACGGCCAGCTGGTCATCACCATGCTGGTCACGGTCACCGTGCTCTACAAGACCCTGCGCGTCGACGTCACCGCGCACGCGCTGGGACCCGTGCACGGCCTGTTCACCACCAAGGCAAAGGCCCCGGTGGTCGAGGTGCCCAAGAGCATCCGCTTCTGGGAGACGGAGGAGCGCCCGCTCCCCCTGGTCGACGCGACCGAGGTGGTCCGCCTCGCCGTACGGGCGCCGCTGACCTGGTACCCGCCGGTCCTCGACTTCCTCGGCGGCAAGCTGGTCCTGCCCGAGCCCTTCGGCCTGCGGCACGTGTGGGCGGGATCGATGTGGCGCCACCGGTTCATGGCGGACGACGCCCTGCGCACGGTGGCACCGGTCCTGCGGTCGGTGCACGCGGCGACGTTCAAGGTGCTGGAGGAGAACGGCGTGGACACCGACCGCTTCACCAACCGCTCCTCGATCATGAGCGGCCTCATCCAGGAGCCGGCCCCGCGCAAGGCCGACGTGTACGACGCGTAGGCGGGGTCCTCGGGCCCCCTGCGACGCCCGAACGGCCCCGGGGGGCGCGGCGCGCGCCGCCCAGGGGCACGCACCCCGGCCGAGCGGGTCAGCCGGTGGGCCAGGCGTCCGCGAGCATCTGGCGGGTGTCCGCGAGGAGTTGCGGCAGTACCTTGGTGTGCCCGACGACGGGCATGAAGTTGGTGTCCCCGCCCCAGCGCGGCACGATGTGCTGGTGCAGGTGCGCGGCGATCCCGGCGCCGGCGGCCGCGCCCTGGTTCATGCCGATGTTGAAGCCGTGTGCTCCGGATGCCTTGCGCAGCGCGACCATGGCCCGCTTGGTGAGGTCCGCGAGCTCCGCCGTCTCGTGTGCGTCGAGCTCGGTGTAGTCGGCGACGTGCCGGTACGGGACGACCATGAGGTGGCCGCCGTTGTACGGGTACAGGTTCAGCACGGCGTAGACGTGCTTGCCCCGGGCGACGACCAGCCCGTCCTGGTCGGACATCTCCGGAATCCCGCAGAAGGGACAGCCGTCCCCGGCCTCAGGACCGGTCGGCTTGTTCTCCCCCTGGATGTAGGCCATCCGGTGGGGCGTCCACAGACGCTGGAACGCGTCCTGCGTGCCCACACCGATCTGCTGCTCCGGCTCAGTCGTCATGGGATGCAGCATATGACCTTGCCCGCGGGGACGAGGAAGGCCCCCGGGAAGTGATCGCCTCCCGGGGGCCCGCTCCGTACGGTCAGACCTGGACGCGGTCGGCGACGACCTTGGCCAGCTTGGCCAGCGCCTCGTCCTTGGCGATGCCGTTCTCCTGCGAGCCGTCGCGGTAGCGGAAGGAGACGGTGCCCGCGGCCATGTCCTCGTCACCGACGATGATCATGAAGGGGACCTTCAGCTTCTGGTGGTTGCGGATCTTCTTCTGCATCCGGTCGGACGAGGAGTCCACCTCCACCCGCAGACCCTGCTTCTTCGCCTCGGCGGCGAACTCCCGCAGGTACTCGACGTGGCCGTCGCCGATCGGGATGCCGACCGCCTGGACCGGGGCGAGCCACGGCGGCATGGCGCCGGCGTAGTGCTCCAGCAGTACGGCGAAGAACCGCTCGATCGAACCGAAGAGCGCGCGGTGGATCATGACCGGGCGCTGGCGCGAGCCGTCGGGCGCGGTGTACTCCAGGTTGAAGCGCTCCGGCAGGTTGAAGTCGAGCTGGACGGTCGACATCTGCCAGGTGCGGCCGATGGCGTCCCGCGCCTGAACGGAGATCTTCGGCCCGTAGAAGGCGGCGCCGCCCGGGTCGGGGGTCAGCGGGAGGCCCTGCTTCTCGGCGACCTGCTGGAGGACGGCGGTCGCCTCCTCCCAGACCTCGTCCGAGCCGACGAACTTCTCCGGGTCCTTGGTCGACAGCTCCAGGTAGAAGTCGGTCAGACCGTAGTCGCGCAGCAGGTTCAGCACGAAGGTGAGCGTGCGGTCGAGTTCCTCCGCCATCTGCTCACGGGTGCAGTAGATGTGCGCGTCGTCCTGGGTGAAACCGCGGGCGCGGGTCAGGCCGTGCACGACGCCCGACTTCTCGTACCGGTACACGGTGCCGAACTCGAAGAGGCGCAGCGGCAGTTCACGGTAGGAGCGGCCGCGCGCGTCGAAGATCAGGTTGTGCATCGGGCAGTTCATGGGCTTGAGGTAGTAGTCGGTACCACCGTCGAGCTGCATGGGGGGGTACATGCCCTCCGCGTACCAGTCCAGGTGGCCGCTCTTCTCGAAGAGCGCGCCCTTGGTGGCGTGCGGGGAGTAGACGAACTCGTAGCCCTCCTCCTCGTGCCGGCGGCGCGAGTAGTCCTCCATGACCCGGCGGATGATGCCGCCGCGGGGGTGGAAGACGGCCAGGCCGGAGCCGATCTCGTCCGGGATGGAAAAGAGATCCAGCTCGTTGCCGAGCTTGCGGTGGTCGCGCTTCTCGGCCTCGGCGAGGAAGTCGAGGTGCGCCTTGAGCTCCTCCTTGGAGGGCCACGCGGTGCCGTAGATGCGCTGGAGCATCGGGTTCTTCTCGCTGCCGCGCCAGTAGGCGGCCGCGTTGCGCATGAGCTTGAACGCCGGGATGTTGCGGGTGGTGGGCAGGTGCGGACCCCGGCAGAGGTCCTTCCAGCACAGGTCGCCGGTCTTCGCGTCGAGGTTGTCGTAGATGGTCAGCTCGCCGCCGCCCACCTCGACGTTCGCACCGTCGTCGGTCGACGCGGAGCCCTTGATGCCGATGAGCTCCAACTTGTACGGCTCGTCGGCGAGCTCCTCGCGGGCCGCCTCGTCGGTGACCACGCGGCGGGAGAAGCGCTGACCGCGCTTCTGGATCTCCTGCATCTTCTTCTCGATGGTCTTCAGGTCATCGGGAGTGAAGGGCCTGGCCACGTCGAAGTCGTAGTAGAAACCGTCCCGGACCGGCGGGCCGATGCCCAGCTTGGCCTCGGGGAAGAGCTCCTGCACGGCCTGCGCCATGACGTGGGCGGTGGAGTGGCGCAGGATGTTCAGGCCGTCCTCGGAGGAGATCTCCACCGGCTCGACGGTCTCGCCGTCCTTCACCTCGTACGCGAGGTCCTTGAGCTCCCCCGCCACGCGCGCGGCGACGATGGTGCGCTCACCGGCGAAGAGCTCCGCCGCCGTAGTGCCCGTGGCCACCACGCGCTCGTCCCGCTCGGAATCGCGTTGGATGATCACACGGACGTCTGACACCGGTCTCTCCTGACTCAGGGGGTGCGCGAGCGAACACTGCGCGCCTGAATCGTACCGAGCCGACCGGCCACCCCGCGCAACGGTTATTTCGCGCACTCACCCGCGGCGGTGGGCCGGCGCCGCGGACCGACCCACCGCCCGCGGGGCGGGGACTCCGCGACGTCCCCGCAGACCGAGCGACCCCACCCCCGCCCCACGGACCGGCCCGGCTCAGGGTTCGCGAGCCGAGGAGACGCCCCGGAGGGGCCCCGCCCCACGGGCCGCCCGCCCCCACCGCCCCCGTCCCACAGGCCGCCGCCCTGCCCGCCGCCCACCCCGCCGCACCCCGCGGGTAGCGTGGGCGTCACCCCCGCCACCCCCCGGAAGGCACCCGCATGCCCACCCCCCGGATCCGCCCCCTCGACCTGACCGACGACGCCACCGCCTCCGCCGTACACCGGATCGGCCTGGCCGCGTACGCGGTGGAGGCGGAGCTGATCGGCTTCGACGGCATCCCGGCCCTGCGCGAGTCCCTCGCGGACATGCGGGCGCGGGACCTGCACTGGGTCGGCGCCGTCGTCACGGACGGCGGCGCGGCCGCGGACCTCGCCGGCTTCCTCGCCTGGGCGGAGGCGGCCGACGGCTCCCTCCACATCGACCGCCTCTGCGTGGCCCCGGCCCACTTCCGCCGCGGCGTCGCCTCCCTGCTCCTGCGGCACGCGCTGGCCGAACTCGCCCCGGACCGCCCGGTCCACGTCACCACCGGCGCCGACAACACCCCCGCCCTGCGCCTCTACACGGGTCTGGGCTTCGTCCGCGGAGCGGACTTCTCCCCGGCCCCGGGCCTGCGCATGGCCGCCTTCACCCGACCGCCGCGCGAGGCGCACGGCGGCCCCTCCGGCGCCTGAACGGCGGGCCCCCGCCCCACGCCCCCGCCCCCGCCGGGACCGGCTATTCGTCGGACGGCAGCACGTCCGCCGCGTCGAAGGAGTCGTCCAGCGCCTTCATCAGCCGGTCCCGTTCCACCTCGTCCAGCGGTACCGGCGTCACGTCCACCGCGTCCGTGAGCCGCCGGAAGCCGCCCCGGCGCTGCAGCCGCCCGCTGACCCGCACCGGCAGCCCCACCAGGTGCGCGTGCCCGGCCACCCGGTACGCCTCCTCGTCCAGCGCGGCGCGCACGTACGGGACCTCCGCCCCCGCCAGGACCCGCAGCCGGACGGTGCCCCCGCCGCCGGGGGCCGAGCGGCGCATCCGAACGACGGCGCCGGCGATCCGGACCGGCACCGCCGGCTCGTCGCGGGTGAAGCGGGCCGCCGCCTCGCGCAGCACCGGCAGGTCGCCGGGCGAGAACTCCACGGGCTCCGGGCGGGCCGCGCAGCCCGCCGGGACACCCGCCGCCGGCGCCCAGGCCAGCGAGATACGGGCCCCCTCGGTCCCCCGGACCAGGGCGATCAGCGCGCGGGCGAGCTCCCGGCTGACGCCGGCGGGCACGGCCGCGTCGAAGGCCTCCATGCCGCCGGTGGCCCGCCGGTAGTCCACCGCCTCCCGCGTGGCGTGCAGGGCGTGGTGGAGGCGGGTCACCGCGCCCCGGCCGCCGTCCACGGGCACGAAGGCGGTGAGCCGCCGCCCGCCCGGAGCGGGCCCCACCAGCACCCCGTCCAGGGTTCGTTCGGCCTTCTCCCGGTGGCGGGCGCCGTAGTACCCGGCCCTCGCCCGGTCCGCGAGCGCCCCCGCGAGCAGCAGCTGCCGCGCGGCCGAACGCAGTTGCTCCTGCACCGTCCACGCGGCCTCGCCGTGCAGCCCGTTGCGGCCGGGCGGGATCTCCCGCTCCCAGCGGACCTCGTCGCTCGGCACGCTGAGCCCGTAGAGCACCTCCCGGGCCGACGGCAGCCCGCTGCGCGCGAGCGCGGTGAGCGCCTCCTCCAGCAGATCGGAGCAGTCGGGGAAGGCGCGGCTCTCGGGCACGAGCAGGCTGGCGCCGCCCCCGTGGGCGGCCGGCGGTGTCCAGCGCCCGTACGTGCCGGCGGCCCCGCCCCGGCGCAGCCAGCCGTGCCGGTGCAGCAGGGCTCCCAGCACCGCCGGGTCGACCCGGGCGGGGTCGGGTGCGGTGGAGCGGGCGGGGTCCCCGTACGCCGCGGACGGCCGTGGCTCGGGGTTCGACGGGTACCGGTGCATCAGGGTGTCCCTCCCGACCCGACCCGGGTCATGATCTCGCACAGCGCGCGGTCGTCGAAGATCCGAAGGGTCGGGATCCGTACGGTGGTCCGGCGCCGGCCGGTCACGGGGTGGCCGGCGAGATTGGTCCAGTAGCAGCAGTGCCGCAGGTCGAGCCGGTCGTGTCCGGCGGCCAGCCACTGGTCGCGCTCCCTCGGCACGAGCATCACGACGAGGATCTTGTGGACGGCGACCGGCGTGCGGGCCAGCTTGACCAGGTGCTCGTTGTCGAGGGTGAAGCCGAAGGTGGGGCCGGCCGGGCGCGGTGGCACCTGGTAGGTCGCCTTCAACTGCACCTTGATGGTGACCTCGTCGTCGACGACGTGCTCGGGGGCGCCGTGGCTGACGTGCCAGTCGATGCCGTTGTCCGGGAAGGGCTGGGAGAGCGAGCAGCCGGCCGCGGCCGCGACGGCGTGCAGGTATCCCACCTGAAGGGTCTCCATACAGGCGGTGGTGGCGAGTGTGCCGCGCAGCGGTCCGGTCCGCGCCGGGTCCGGTGCTCCGGTCCGCGGATCGATCCGCCCCGCCAGCACCCCGCCCGGTTCGGGCTGTGTGAGCGCCATGGCCGGCTCCCCATGCCTTCCGGGCTGCCGTGGTGGTGGACGGGGTGACGACCGGTCATGCACGCGGTCCCCCACGGTTGTTGTCTCCGCACCCGGGTGCCCGCAAACGGCGTACGGGGCAAACAGCCCGGGTACAACCGTTTCGGGCAAGGGTGGCACGTTCCGAGGCGGCGGCGCCCGGGTGCGCCCCAACTGCCGACCGGGGACGAGGAGTTCGCCATGACACGCTGGTACGAGGGCCCGCTGGCCGCATTCGACACCGAGACGACCGGGGTGGACGTCGAGCAGGACCGCATCGTGTCCGCCGCGCTCATCGTGCAGGAGTGCGCGGGCGGCCGGGTCCGCACCACCCGCTGGCTGGTCAATCCCGGCATCCCGGTCCCCCCGGGGGCCACGGAGGTGCACGGCCTGACGGACGAGCACCTCCAGCGCCACGGGCGCTGGCCGGCGCCGGTGGTGGAGGAGATAGCCCGCGCGCTCGGGGAGCAGCGGGTGGCGGGCCGTCCGGTGGTGGTGATGAACGCGCCGTTCGATCTGACGCTGCTGGACCGGGAGTTGCGCCGGCACCGCGCCTCCTCGCTGTCGCGGTACCTGGACAACCGGCCGCTGACGGTGCTGGATCCGCGGGTGCTGGACAAGCACCTGGACCGCTACCGCAAGGGCCGCCGGACGCTGACGGACCTGTGCGCGCACTACGGCATAGAGCTGGAGGGCGCCCACGACGCGGCGGCGGACGCGCTGGCCTCGCTGGAACTGGTCCGGGCGGTGGGCCGCCGGTTCGCGGGGCGGTTGGAGCGGCTGACCCCGGCCGAACTGCACACGCTGCAGCAGGTGTGGCACGCGGCGCAGGCCCGGGGCCTGCAGGCGTGGTTCGCGCGGCAGGGGACGCCGGAGTCGGTGGACCCGCACTGGCCGCTGCGTCCGGACCTGTCGACGGCGGCGTAGCCGCGGGCGACGGCGCACCGGGCCCGAACATGCGGAAGGCCGGTCCGTCAGCAGACGGACCGGCCTGTCCCGGTGGGCGATACTGGGATCGAACCAGTGACCCCTTCGGTGTGAACGAAGTGCTCTCCCGCTGAGCTAATCGCCCGGGAACGGACTGAACAATACAGAAGGCTCGGGGCTGGTTCAAACCGCTTCCCAGGCCCTGTGCGCGCAGGGTCGTACTCAGGGCGGATCTGAGTACGCACGCCCATGTCCCGGGGGCGTGACGGGCACCACACTCCGCACTATGAACATGCCCTTGCCGCCGGCCGAGGAGTTGGCGCTCATCGACCGCGAGCTGGTCCAACTCGATGCCCGGCGGTCGTACTTGCTGCACCGCCGGGACTGGCTGCTGCGCCTGCCGCACCACGCCCCGCCGGCCCCGGCGGGCTGGCCCGCTCCCCCGGCCGGGCCGGTGAGGGAGGCCTCGGCCCGCGGCGCGCAGAATGTGCTGCTCACCCTGGGCGCTGTCCTGCTGGCCGTGGCCGCGCTGGCGTTCACGCTGGTCAGCTGGGGGTCCTTGGGTATCGCGGGGCGTTCGGTGGCGCTGGCCGCGGTGACGGCGGCGGCGTTGGGCGCGCCCGCGGCGCTGCTGCGGCGCGGGCTCCGCTCGACGGCCGAGTCGGTGGCGGCGGTGGGGCTGCTGCTGACGGTGCTGGACGCGTACGCGCTGCATGCCGTCGGCCTGCCCGGCACGGACGGCACCGCCTACACGGCGGGGGCTGCCCTCGTCCTGGCGGCGGTGTGGGCCGGGTACGGGCGGGGGCTGGGCGCGCTGCGGCTCCCGCTGCCCGCGGCGCTGCTGGCGGCGCAGTTCCCGCTGCCGCTGGCGGCGCTGGCCGCCGGTGCGGGGCCGGTGGCGGTGGGCTGGGCCCTGCTGGCGACGGCCGCGCTGGACGCGGCGGCGGCGTCCCGGGTCCGGGCGGCGGCCGTCCCGGCGGTGGTCGCGGCGGCCGTGCTCGGTGCGGGCGTCCTGCTGGTCGGGGCGGCGCAGTCCTGGTCGGCGGGCTCGGTGGGTCAGGCCCTGGCCCCGGCGGTTCTGCTGCTGGCGGGCGCGGCCCTCGGGGTGGCGGCGGCGTGGCGGGAGCCGCGCGCCTCGGCCGCGGCAGTGGCGGCCGGGACGGCATGGGTGGTGGCGCTGGGCGGGGTGGCGCGGCCAGCCCTGGACCCGGGCTGGGCGGTGGTCGCGCACCTGCTGGCGGCGCTGCCGCTGCTGGCGGCGGTACGGGTACCCGCGCTGCCGGCGCAGGTACGGCGCGGCCTGGCTCTGGCGGGCGCGGCGGTGGCCGGCCTGGCGGCGCTGGCGGCCTGCTCGGCGGTGGCGCCCTCGCTGCTGGCCCGGGTCGGGGTGCTGGACGAGGTGTGGGCGGCGACGACTCCCGCCCGGGGCGCGTACTGGCCGGGGGCGGCGGTGCCGCTGACGCTGCTGATCGCTGCGGGCGCCTCCTGGTGGCTGGGCCGGGCGCTCACGCGCCCGGAGCCGGGAGCGGTGGCGGTCGCGCTGGCCTGGTCGGGGCTGTTCACGGCCCCGGTGCTGCTGGGATTCCCGGTCGCGGTCGTGTTCGCGGCGCAGCTGGCGGTGACGGGCGCGGCCGGCCTCCTCGCGGTGCGCTCCACCGGCCGGGGCGTCCGCGCCACGGCGGCGGTGTGCGCGCTGGCGGGCGCCGCGAACGTGTCCCTGGGCGCGCTGGACGGCCGAACGGCCACCTTCGCGGTCTGGGGGCTGCTGGGCGCGGGCTGCGCCGCGGTAGCGGCGTACGGGCGGGCTCCCGGCCCGCTCCGGTCCGGGGCCGCCGCGTGCGCGGTCGCGTACGCCACGGGCCTGCTGGTGGCGGTGGGCGCGGTGGCGGACCTCGCGGTGGCCTGGTGGGCGCTGCCGGTGCTGGCCGTCCCGGCGGTGGTGGTGGCGCTCGGGCCCGCGCTGGGGCCCGTACGGCTGTCGGCCGAGAGCGCGGCGGCCGGGGCCGGGGCGCTGGCGGTGGCCCTGTCTGCCGGGCGCGCGGGGACGCTCGCCCTGGTCCTGGCGCTGGCCGGGGTGGTCTGCGCGGGGGCCGCCGTACGGGTGGAGCGGCGCCGTGCGGGCTGGGCGGCGGGGGCGCTGTTCGTGGCGGCGACGTGGGTCCGGCTGGCGGAGGCCGGGGTCACCACCCCGGAGGCGTACACCCTGCCCGTGACGGTGCCCGCCCTCGTGGTGGGCCTGCTGCGCCGGCGCGGGGACTCGAACGCCTCGTCCTGGACGGCGTACGGCCCGGGCCTGGCGGCGACCCTGCTGCCGAGCCTGCTGGCCGTCTGGGGCACGGAGCCGGCGGGGGCCGCGCACTGGTCGCGGCCGCTGCTGCTGGGGCTGTGCGCGCTGGCCGTGACCCTGGTGGGCGCCCACCGGCGGCTGCAGGCGCCGCTCCTGCTCGGCGGAGCGGTGCTCGCGGCGGTGGCGCTGCACGAGCTGGCGCCGTACGTGGCCCAGCTCGCGGGGGCGCTGCCGCGCTGGGTGCCGCCGGCGCTGGCGGGCGTGCTGCTGCTGGCGGTCGGCGCGACGTACGAGAAGCGGCTGCGCGACGCCCGCAGGCTGCGGGACGCGATCGGCCGGCTCCGGTGAAACGCCAGAGGCCCGGAGACTGTGAAAAGTCTCCAGGCCTCTGGTCCGGGTGGGCGATACTGGGTTCGAACCAGTGACCCCTTCGGTGTGAACGAAGTGCTCTCCCACTGAGCTAATCGCCCGGACGCACCGCAAACATTACCGCATGTCAGCGGCGCTCCTCGACCACGTCCGGTCCGCTATTGGCCGGCGAGGTTCCAGGGCAGCACGAGCCCGTACTTCCACAGGTAGAAGCCGATCAGGGCGCCCGCGACGACGAGGCCGACGGTCGTCAGGATGATGTTGCGGCGGCGGACCTTCGGGTCGAGCGCCTTCTGGGCCGCCTCGGTGACCTTGCGCTTGGTCCAGCGCAGCACGAGGTGGGCCCAGGCGAACTCGGTGGCCCAGATCGCGAGGCCCGCGAAGATCGCCACCCAGCCCGGTCCGGGCAGGACCAGCATGGCGACGCCCGCCCCGATCACGGCGAGGCCGACGACGAAGACGCCGACCTGCCAGCTCAGGTGCAGGCTCCGGCGGGCCTTGATGAAGGCCGGCGCCTTGGACACGTGCTGCTCCTCGTCGGCGGCTGCGGCGGCTTCCCCGCCCGCCGTTTCCCCGGCGGTCCGCCCCGCGTCCACGCCGGCGGCGTCCCCGGCGGTCACTCCGGTGGCTTCCCCGGTCCGCTTCGCGGATTCATCGGCTGCGGACGCGTCGGTCCCGCGGTCACTCCCCGTATTCATGACTCCGAATCTACCCGAGCCGGAAGCACACGCGAACGACCGTTTGGATCCGCCGTCCGAGGGACCCAGAGGTCCGCAAAACGGTCAGAGGGGTTTACAACGGCACCGTAGGTGGCATGTCGATTTCGCCGACGTGCGAATCCCCGAGCGCACACTGAGCGAAAGGCCCTGGCGCTTATGAACACCACGGTCAGCTGCGAGCTGCACCTGCGCCTCGTTGTGTCGAGCGAGTCCTCACTGCCTGTTCCCGCGGGCCTGCGGTATGACACGGCCGACCCCTACGCCGTGCACGCCACCTTCCACACCGGCGCCGAGGAGACGGTCGAATGGGTATTCGCCCGCGACCTCCTCGCGGAGGGTCTCCACCGGCCCACCGGTACCGGCGACGTCCGCGTCTGGCCGTCCCGCAGCCACGGTCAGGGCGTCGTCTGCATCGCCCTGAGCTCACCGGAGGGAGAAGCACTGCTCGAAGCACCCGCGCGAGCACTCGAATCGTTCCTCAAGCGGACGGACGCCGCGGTTCCACCCGGGACCGAGCACCGGCACTTCGACCTCGACAAGGAGCTCTCCCACATCCTGGCCGAAAGCTGAGCCAGGCCTACAGCCGCTCGACACCGTCCGACTCGGGGCGACGGTGCGGGCTGGACAACCACATACGCGTGACCGGCGCTGTTCCCGCGGAAGCCACCCGCGCGGACGGCGCCGGTGCGCGTTCAGGGGACCCGCTAGAGTCGGCCCCCAGCGACGGCAGGCCCAGTCGTCGCAGGCCCGCCCCCTGAGGGAGACCCCGTGCAGATCCCCCACGACACCCGTCGCGCGCTCGACGTCGTCGTCGCGCTGGTGAACACCGCGGCCGAGACCGACCAGCCCGACGGGCTGGCGGACATCGGCGCGCTGCGCGCCTTCGTCCAGGAGTACGCGATCAGCGACGTCGGCGAGCTCGGCGCCCGCGACCTGGCCGGGGTGCGGACGGTTCGGGGCAAGTTCGCGCAGATCTTCGCGGCACCGAACTCGCGTGCGGCGGCCGCACTGGTCAACGAGCTGGTGGCCACGGCCGGCACCACCCCGCAGCTGACCGACCACGACGGCTACGACTGGCACGTGCACTACTTCGCGCCGGGCGCGTCGGTCGGCGACCACCTGGCGGCCGACGGCGGCATGGCACTGGCCTTCATCGTGGTCTCCGGGGAGCAGGAGCGGCTCCGCCGCTGCGAGGCCCCCGACTGCCGCAGGGCCTTCGTGGACCTGTCCCGCAACCGCTCGCGCCGCTACTGCGACAGCCGGACCTGCGGAAACCGGCTGCACGTGGCCGCGTACCGGGCGCGGCGCAAGGAGGCGGACACGGGCGCGCCGGAGCATCCGCGGCCCACCGGGCAGCCGGTGGGCGCCGAGCCCTCAGAGCATGAAGAGGTCGTGCACGGCGGCCAGCAGCAGCAAGGTGCCGATCACTCCTAGGAAGATCATCAGGGGCGGCTGGGAGAGGGCGAAGAGGCAGCCTCGCGGCTCCTCCACGACAGGGGCGGGCGCCTGCGCGGGCAGCGGCGGGACCGTGTGCGGGGTATCGGGCATGTCGGGCCGATGATGGCGCAGCGCACCACCGTACGGGACTCAACACGCCAATTCCGGGGCGGCAGTTCGCCCGATCTCGTGGGCCCCGTTCAGATGCCGTGCTTCTTCAGGATCGCCTCGATGTCGGAGAAGTCCTCCCCCGCCGGAGCGTCCTTCCGGGCCCCGCGGTCGACGGAACGGGGCGGCGCGGCACCCGGACCCGTCGCCGGCCGCGAGGCGGCAGGAGCCACCGCGCCCCGCACCGGGGCCCCCTCGACCGCCCGGCCGGCGGCCCGGCGCTCCGCGGCGCGGGTGACGACGAGGAGCAGCCAGGCAAGGCCCAGCAGGCCGAAGCCGGCCCACACGGCCGGGTTGAAGATCATTCCGGACACCCACGCCACGGCGCCCGTCAGCACCAGGCCGATCGGCACCAGCGCGTACGCGGCGATCCGCACGGCCGTCCGGAAACGCTTGCGGTACGCGGTCAGCGCCGCGACGCCCAGGCCCGCCGCGGACACGGCTGCACATACGGTCTCGGCGATCATGCTGCCCTCCGGTTCTCGGCGGATCTCGGCGCTCGGGCGGATGTCCGCGGTCCACGACCATCCGTCCCGTCCATCCTGCACCGGGTACCGCCGTACGGGCCACGCCCGGTCCGGCCCCGGAGCGGATCTCCGGGACATCTCCGGGTCCCGCCTCCTCCCCAGGTGCCGGTCGGGCCGGGCGCGCGCGGCTGGGAGACTGTCCGTATGACCGATTCCGTGATCCTCGACGTCTGGTGCGAACTCCAGTGCCCGGACTGCCACCACGCCCTGGACGACGTGCGCGCCCTGCGGGCCCGCTACGGCGACCGGCTGGACATCCGGCTGCGCCACTTCCCCCTGGACAAGCACAAGCACTCCTTCGCCGCGGCCCAGGCCGCCGAGGAGGCCGTCGAGCAGGGGCTGGGCTGGCCCTACGCGGAGGCCGTGCTGGCGCGCACCGCCGAGCTGGGCGAGCGGGGCGAGCCGGTCCTGCTCGACGTGGCGCGTGAACTGGGCCTGGACGTCGAGGAGTTCGACACGGCGCTGATCGACGGGCGGCACATCCTGATCGTCGACGCCGACCAGGCCGAGGGCAAGGCGATCGGTGTGACCGGGACCCCGACGTACGTGATCGGCGGCGAGCGCCTCGACGGCGGCGCGAGCCAGGACGGCCTGCGCGCCCGCGTCGAGGAGATCGTCGACCGGCTGCTGGCCGCTCCTACCGACGGCGCCTAGAGCAGGTCCTTGGCGTAGTTGAAGCTCGTCGGGCGGTAGCCGAGCGACTCGTACAGCCGCAGGGCCGGGGTGTTGTCGGTGAAGACGTGCAGCCCCAGGGAGCGGTGGCCCGCGGCGAGGGCCTGGCCCTCCGCGAGCAGCATCAGGTCGCGGCCGTACCCGCGGTTGCGGTGCGCGGGGTCGACGACGACGTCGTAGACGTACGAGCCCTCCCCGCGCGCCGCCAGCCACAGGTGGCCGACGAGCGCGCCGGCCGCCTCCAGGACCGTGAGGGTGACGCCGGGGGTGTCCTGCCCCCGGGGCAGCAGCGCCTCGTGGTCCGCCAGCGACTTCGCGCGGGCGGCCTCCGTGGACATGCCGCGGCCGACCCAGTCGGCGGCGTAGCCCTCGATCGCGCCCGCCTGCCAGTCCTCGTACTCCGCGGCGGTCATCGGCCGGGCCAGGACGCCCTCGGACAGGGCGGGCGGCTCGGGCGGGAGCTCCTTGTCCATGGTGCGGCTGTACTCGGTGTAACCGAGGGCCGCCGCGAGCCGCAGGCCGCCCGCCGAGCCGGCCGGCACCGAGGCCCGGACCCGGCGGCAGCCCCAGCCGCGCAGCACTTCCTCGGCCGCCAGCGCGGCCACGGTGGCCCGGCCGCGCCGCCGGTCGGGCTCCTCGACCAGCAGGTCGCGGATCTCCCCGACGCTCGGGCCGAAGGGCGTGTCCGACGCGATCACCAGGGCGCCGACGGGCCGGCTGTTGACGCGGATCTCGTACGGGCGCGAGCGCGCCCCGCCGCTGGTCTGCTGAAGCGGCCCGGACGGCCGCAGGGTGGTGGTCATCCGTCGAGTTCTACCCGCCCGGCGGCCGCGAGGACAGCGCCGGGACCGCCTCCGCCGGCCGGACCGGACCGGCGGCTCCCGCGGCGAGTCCTGCGACGGGTGCCGCGGCAGGTCCCTCGGGGGGCCTCTTCTCGGCGGCCTACGGGTCGAGGTCGGCGGCGGCGCGTGCCGCGAAGGTCCGCATCGCCTCGGTCGTGACCGGCCCCGGCGAGGCGCCGAGCTCGCGGCCGTCGATCCGCAGGACAGCCTGCACGTCGCGCAGCGAGGAGGTCAGGAACACCTCCTGCGCCTCGTCCAGCGCCTCGAAGGGCAGATCGGTCTCCTTCGCGCCCGACCAGTCGACGACGAGGGCGCGGGTGATCCCGGCCAGGCAGCCGGAGGCCACCGGCGGGGTGTGCAGCTCGCCGTCGATGACGACGAAGACGTTGGAGCCGGTGCCCTCGCAGAGGCGGCCGACGGTGTTCGCGAAGAGCGCCTCCGAGGCTCCGGCCCGGTGGGCGGCGGCGAGCGCGACGACGTTCTCGGCGTACGAGGTGGTCTTCAGGCCGGCCACGGCGGACCGCTCGTTGCGGACCCAGTCCACCGTGACGACGGCGGTGGTGTCCGGGCGCCGGGCGGACTCCGCGACGGCGGCGATCAAGGTGGGGCGGCCGTCGCCGCGCTCCGAGCCCAGCGGGGAGCGGCCGCCGGTGTAGGTGACGCGCAGCCGCCCGAGCGGGACGGGGTCGGCCTCCAGGACGGCGGCGCAGGCGCGGCGCACCTCGTCGAGGTCCGGGTCGGGCAGGCCGAGGCCGCGGGCCGAGCGGGTCAGGCGCTCCAGGTGGCGGGTGAGCGCGAAGGCCTCACCGCGCTGCGCCTTGAGCGTCTCGAACACGCCGTCTCCCACGGTCAGCCCGTGGTCGAACACGGACACCTGCGCGCTGTCCGCGTCCCGCAGTGCTCCGTCGAGCCAGATCCTCACGTACGGTCCCTCCGCTCATCCCGTCCCAGGGGTGCCGGTCACCTCATGGGCCCCTGACGCTACCCGCAGCAGGCGGGCGGCCTTCAGTTCGGTTTCCGCCCACTCGCGGTCGGGGTCGGAGCCCCAGGTGATACCGGCTCCGGTGCCGAAGAGCAGCCGCGGGCCGCCGGGGGCCTCGCGGTCGATCCAGAAGGTGCGGATGCCGACGGCGAGCTCGCCGGTGCCCCGGTCCGCGTCCACCCAGCCGATACCGCCGCAGTACGGGCCGCGCGGGGCGGTCTCCAGGGCGGCGATGATCCGCAGCGCGGAGGACTTGGGCGCGCCGGTGACCGAGCCGGGCGGGAAGGCGGCGGCGAACAGCTCCGGCCAGCCGGCGCCGGGCGCGAGCTCCCCGCTGACGGTGGAGACGAGGTGCACCAGTCCCGGGTGCTCCTCCACCGCGCACAGTTCGGGGACCGTGACGGAGCCGGTGGCGCAGACGCGGCCGAGGTCGTTGCGTACGAGGTCCACGATCATCACGTTCTCGGCGTGGTCCTTGGGGAGCAGGTCGGCGACGGTGCGGCCGGTGCCCTTGATGGGGCCCGACTCGACGCGGCGGCCCGCGCGGCGGAGGAAGAGCTCCGGGGAGGCGGTGGCGATCTCGACGCCGTGGGCCGGTAGCCGAATCGTTCCTGCGTAGGGCGCGGGGTTGCCGCGCGCGAGGAGGGCGGTGAGGGCGTCCACATCGGCCCCGCCCGGATCGGGCAGCGGCGCGGACATCACCCGGCACAGGTTGGCCTGGTAGACCTCGCCGGCGGCGATGTGGGCGCGGATCCGGCGGACGCCCGAGACGTACGCGGCCCGGTCGAGCGAGGACGTCCAGTCGTCCGGGTCGGGGCCGCGCCAGGCGCCGGGGACCGGGGCGGGGACCCGGTCGGGGCGTATGTCCCCGAAGCGCGCGCAGGTCAGCCGCCCCTCGAAGTCGGCGGACACCGCCCAGAACCCGGTGGAGTCGAGGGCGGCGGGATCACTGGTGACGTCCCGGAGGTCGGTCGCGAGGAGGCCGCCGAAGCGGGCCAGGGGAGGCAGGTCGTGCACGGCTGCGAGTCTATGACCGGTGACGCGGCGGCGCCGGTGCGGTGACACCCGGGTGACCGCCGGTGATCGAGCGGCAGCACGCTGCGGAAACGCGTTTTTGAGCTGGCCCGGGAATCCGCTAGAGTTCAACACGTCGCCAGGGAGCGAAGGGGCAAACCCCCGGAGCGAGCACGGTGACCTGCGGACGTAGCTCAGTTGGTAGAGCACCACCTTGCCAAGGTGGATGTCGCGAGTTCGAGTCTCGTCGTCCGCTCGAAGTGGGGGATCTTCCCGGAACCCCCGCAGCTCCATGGTGGAGTGGCCGAGAGGCGAGGCAACGGCCTGCAAAGCCGTCTACACGGGTTCAAATCCCGTCTCCACCTCCAAGGACGATTAGCTCAGCGGGAGAGCGCTTCCCTGACACGGAAGAGGTCACTGGTTCAATCCCAGTATCGTCCACTGGTCCGCGAGGATCCCCGCGCGATTAGCTCAGCGGGAGAGCGCTTCCCTGACACGGAAGAGGTCACTGGTTCAATCCCAGTATCGCGCACGCAGTACACGCAGTACCGGCACGCCCTCAGGGCCTGCCCACTTGATCGACCTGCGGCTTCGACGCCGTGGTTCCCGCGCGATTAGCTCAGCGGGAGAGCGCTTCCCTGACACGGAAGAGGTCACTGGTTCAATCCCAGTATCGCGCACCACCCGGAAGCCCCCGGCCGTCTCTACGGCCGGGGGCTTCCGCGTTCCCGGCGCCGGGGCGGCCGGCGCCGGGCCGACGCGCGGTGGGCGGGCCGGCGCCGGGGCGGTGACTCAGGAGGAGAAGAGCATCCGGCCGAAGCCGCCGCGGTGGTGTCCGTGACCGTGGCCGCCGTGGCCGCCGTGCTGCGGGGCTCCCCAGGCGGGGGCGGGGGCGGCGTGCGGGGCCGGGTAGGGAGCCGGGGGCGCCGCGGGCGGCGGGACCTGCCCGTACTGCTGGGAGGTGTACTGGGACTCCAGTCGGGTCAGCGCCTCCAACTCGCCGTAGTCGAGGAAGATGCCCCGGCAGCCGCTGCACTGCTCTATCTGGACCCCGTTGCGGTTGTAGGTGTGCATGATCGCGTGACACTTCGGACACTGCATGACCGGATCAACTCCTCGCCGTCGCCGTCACCACCGGATGCATGCCCAGTGGCGGGAGGCCCACCCTACGACGGGGGCATGGACTCCAAGTCGGGCGGGAGCGCCGCCATTCGCGCGCAGGCGTCCACCATCAGCCGCTCCACGTCTTCGAGTCGGCGGTCGCGCTCGGCGGCTTTGGCCACCGCCAGAGCCGCCGTCTGGACGGTGAGGGCGCGGGCGGCGAGGTCCAGTTCCGGCCAGGGGTCGGAGCCGGGCGGGCCGGCCGCCGGGCCGCCCGCGGACCGGTAGGCGTCGAGGAACCGCAGCCAGGTGGCGGTGTCGAGCAGACCGGCGGCGTACCAGGCGGCGGGGCGGGCGAGGTCCCAGGCGGGGGTGCCTAGGCCGAGGTCGTCGACGTCGATGAGGAGCCAGGCCCCGTCGGGGGCCGGGTGGCGCACCAACTGCCCCAGGTGCAGGTCGCCGTGGCAGAGCGCCCCGCCCTCGGGCGCGGCCGCCTCCCCCCGCGCCCACGGCGGCAGTGTCCTCGCGGCGGCCCACACGGCCCGCACGTCCCGCTCCGTAGGCCGCCCGTCCCCTTCCGTACGCGGTCCGTTCCCGTCTTCCGTACGCGGTCCGTTTCCGTCTGGCGTGCGCGGTCGGCTCCCGTCTTCCGTACGCGGTCCGTTCCCGTCTTCCGTAAGCGGTCCGTTTCCCCCTGGCGTGCGCGGTCCGTTTCTGCCTGGCGGGCGCGGTCGGCTCCCGTCTTGCGTGCGCGGTCCGTTCCCGTCTGGCGTGCGCGGCCGGCTCCCGTCTTGCGTACGCGGTCCGCTCCCGTCGGCGCGGGGGCCGGAGGCCGTGGGGGTTCCGGGCGCGGGGGCGTCCGCGGTGGAATCCATGTCGGGTACGGGGCCGGCCGGGTTGCCGCGGCTCCCATCGGCATGGGGGCCGGGCCCCGCGCCGGTGGAGGCCCGGGTACCGAACGCCCCGGCGCCGGGGAGCCCGTCGGGGCCCGGGGCGGGTACGGCGAGGGCGCCGTCGGGGGTGGGGATCCGGGAGTCCGCCGGGGTGGATGCGCCCGTAGGGGCGAAGGCGGGGTCCTGGCGCGGGACGAGGAGCGGAACGGCACGGTTCAAACGGTGGAGGGCGCGGGCCACCTTGGCCGGGCCGCGCATGGGGGGCAGCGGGCCCGGGAGGGTGTCGAGCGGAGTCCGGTGCAGGGCTGCGAGGAGACGGGCCGCCTCCTCCCAGGGGGCGTCCTCGGGCCGCTCCGGATCCACCGGCGCTCCGTAGGGCCAGACGGAGACGGGCCTGCCCCTCAGGAGGCCGCCCCCGCCCGGCAGCGGGGCGAGGAGCACCCCGGCGAGAGAGCGGTGTGCGGCGATCCGCAGCCGTACGGCGAGGTCCTCGGGGTCGGCGTCCCCGGCGTGGGCCTTGGCGACGAGTTCGCCGCAGCGGACCACGGTCGCGTCGTCCCGGTCGGCGAGCAGCACGTACGGCGCACGGGGGCGGGCGGTGGCATAGGCCGCGAGCGCGGCGGGCAGGGGCTGGGGCGCTGCGGGCACCCGCCGCCGGGCGGCGTCGTCCTGGGGCATCACGGATCCGTGCACCTCCTCTCGGAAGCAGCCTACGGAAATCCCGGCGCGGCGCAGGGGCGGGAACCGGAGCCCACCGCGGGGGTCAGCGGGACGCTTCGGCGACCGGGCGCGGGCGCGGCGGCGGCCGGGCGCGGAGCAGGCCCGGCGGCGGCCGGGCCCGGAGCAGGCACGGCG
>NZ_JBHXRU010000034.1:0-52362 GCF_042716255.1 Streptomyces sp. NPDC058662
CCGGGGCGGGGGGGGTATGCCCCCGCGGCCGCGGCGCTCTCATGCCGGCGGGGGCGGAGTGCTCCCGATCCGGGGGAACGGAGTGGTCGAGAAGATCACCTCGACCGGGACCTCGAAGTACTCCGCGATCCTCAGGGCCAGGTGCAGGCTGGGGCTGTACTCGCCCCGCTCCAGATAGCCCACCGTCTGGTAGTGCACTCCGAGGGCGTCGGCGAGCTGCCTGCGGGTGATGGCGCGCTCGACCCGGAGTACGGCTATCCGGTTGTGGACCGTCTCGGTCCCCGCGCCGCCCCGCGTACGACCTTGCTCGCCGGGCGCCCGCCAGCCCGCCGCGGACGCGTCGGTGGCGGGCCGGGGGTCCTGCGTCCCGGCCTCCGGCTCCGCCGCGCCCCGGCGCGTCACTCCCCGCTTCCTGCCGGATTCCTTGTCACCCAACGCGCTTCAATGCCTCCTGCTGCCGAGCCTCGACCTTCGATCCCGTCTCGCCGCGCACCGTACGGCTCAGGACCTTCGGTGCGATCACCAGCGCGACGACGGCCCAGGCGAGCAGCACGACCGCGGTCATGGGCCTGCGCCAGGAGTCGCCGAGCTCGACCGCGACCGCCGCCTCGGGCAGCAGTGCGGCGCGGGTGCCCAGTCCGACCCAGTACACCGGGAAGACCTGCGCGATGCCCTGGAGCCATCCCGCCAGCGAGGTGATCGGGTAGAAAATACCCGAGATCGCCATCAGGCCCATCGTCGGGAAGATGCCCCACGTGTTCGCGCCGCGCGGGTTCTTCACCATCGCGCCGATGATCAGGCCGATCGGCAGGGTGGCGAGCAGGCCGAGGACCAGGACCCAGAGCAGGTTCAGCCACTTGCCGACCTCCCCCGTCATCAGGTCGTCGAAGAGGAACACGCTGGGCACCAGGATGATGACCAGCGTGAGCAGCGTGCTCAACGCGATGCCGAGCACCCGGCCGGAGATGTACCCGACGAGGCCCTGCGGCACGGTCCTGGCCCGCAGCAGTGTGCCGTCCTCCCGCTCCGCGGCCAGCGCGAAGGCCGCGCCGCCCAGGGCCTGGAAGGCCAGCAGTCCGCCGATCATGCTCGGCATGGACAGCGTCGCCAGCGAGAGGTCGGTGCCCTCCACGGTCGAGTCCCGCATGAAGAACAGCACCCCGAGGAACACGCCCCCGAGGAAGAGGTAGTAGATGATGTCGCCGGGCGAGGTGACGCTCTGCCGGAACTCGGTCCAGCCGCGGCGCAGTCCGAGCCGTACGGCGTACAGGGTGGGATTCACCGGCCTGCCTCCCGGAACGCGGCGATCGCCTCGTCGGACCGGCCTGCCTCGTGCTGCCGGACCATGGTCATGTACGTGTCCTCCAGGCTGGCCCGGCGCACTTCGAGGTCGCGGACCCGGTCCCCGTGCTGCTTGAACAGCTCGTGGACGAATGTGCTGGCGTCGGGGGTGGCGTGGACCAACTGCTCGCCGTTGAGGCTCCAGCGGACCTCCGCCTGGCCCGAGGTCTGACGGGCGAGCTGGTCGGCGCTGCCGTCCGCGACGATCTGGCCCCCGGCCAGGATGAGGATGCGGTCCGAGAGCTTCTCGGCCTCGTCCAGGTCGTGCGTGGTGAGCAGGATCGTGGTGTCCTCCAGATCGGAGAGGCGGTGCACCACGTCGTGGAAGTCCCGGCGCGCCTTCGGGTCGAACCCGACGGTGGGCTCGTCCAGGAAGAGGACCTCCGGACGTCCGACGATGCCGATCGCGACGTCGAGGCGGCGGCGCTGGCCGCCGGACAGGGACCCGATCTTCTGGTTCGCCTGCTCCTCCAGGCTGACCATGGCGATCAGCTCGTCCACGTCGCGCGGACGGGGCCGCTCGGCGGTGGAGTAGGGCCGGTAGAAGTCGCCCAGCTGGGCCAAGAGTTCCCGGACCTTCCATTTCCCGTGGTCACGCCACGACTGGAGCACGATGCCCAGCCTCGCGCGCCACTGCTCGTCGCCCTTGGCCGGATCGACGCCGAGCACACTGACCTCGCCCGCCGAACGCGTCCGGAACCCCTCCATGATCTCGATGGTCGTGGTCTTCCCCGCGCCGTTCGGCCCCAGCAGAGCGAGGACCTCACCCCGGCGGACGCTGAAGTCGACCCCGTTCAGCACGTCCTTGGACCCGTACCGCATGCGCAGTCCACGGATGTCGATCACTCGTTCACCCGCCGAGCCGCCCGACACTCCCTCAGCCTGACGCAGCTCGCGCAGATCGCTTAACTCGGCCATAGGCCCCTACCTTTCGATCAGACCTCTTAGATCAAAGATAGTAGCTCTACTACGACCTGTACAAGTCACATGGCGTTCTGGCTCAGAGGACGAGCGGAGCCTCGATGACGGCTCCGGTGACCCCGGACCGCAGGCGCCGCAGTACGGGCCCGCCGCCCCGGACCTCCGGCGCGTCGGCTGCCAGGACGCGCAGCCCGGTCTCGGCCTGGAAGCGCACCAGCGCGGCGAGCAGCGAGGTGGGCAGGCCCCCGGTGAAGGCCAGCCGCTCCCCGCTCTGCTTCCTGGCCGGGTCGAAAACGGACGGGTCTGCGTGGACCGCGGGGTCCCGCTCGGCCGCCTCGACCGCCACCACGACCTGGCTGCCGGCCGCGACGGCCGTCCCGGCCAGTTCGAGGTCCTCCCGCGCGTACAGGGGCACGAGCCGCAGGGGCGGGGCGTAGCGCAGCGTCTCCTCGACGACGGCGTGTGCGAGGGCCGGGTCCTCGCACAGCGCCCGCCACAGGGCGGGGCGGTCGAGCAGGGCCGCCACCGCGTCGCACAACAGGGTCGCGGACAGTTCGGACCCGACGAGGGCGAGCAGCATGCACACCGACCGCGCCTCGTCCTCGTGCGTCCCCGCCAGCAGGGCGCTGACGAGGTCGTCGCCCGGCTGCTCGCGCCGACGCGCGAGCAGTTCCGTGAACAGGGACCGCATGCCCTCGACGGCAGTGGTCAGGTCGTGCGCCGTACGCAGGTGCGGGGAGCACACGGTGGCGTCCAGGATGCCCGCCGCACCCCGGCAGAGCGCGGCGAAACGGTCGCGGTCCTCCTCCGGTACGCCGAGGAGCTCCCGTACGGCGTCGGCGGCGAACGGCTCCGCGATGTCCGCCCGCAGGTCGGGGCCGGTCCCCGCGGCGGCGAGGGCGCGGCGCAGCGCCCGCTCGAACGCGGGGGCCCACCGCTCCAGGGCCTTCGCGCCGATCAGCGGGTCGAGGAGCTCCCGCACGCGCTCGCAGTCGGCGCGGCCGGCCGTCAGGAAGACCTCGTCGAAGGGGAGGATCTCGCGCAGCGCCGGCACCTCCCACGGCATGGGCTCCCGCCCCCCGCCCCCGTCCTCGGCGGCGGGGGCGTCGGCGTCGGGGTGCCGGACGCTCAGCCGCGGGTCGCCGAGCGCGGCGGTGGCGGTCCCGTGGTGGGCCGTCACCCATGCCTCGGCGCTGCTCCAGTACAGGGGGCCCCGTTCCCGGATCAGTTCGCCGAGGCGGTGCGGGTCGTCGTCGGCCGCCCGCACCAGCAGGGCGTACGGGTCGTCCTTCGTGCCGATGATCCACTGGACGCCGCGGTGCGTGAGCAGCACACGGCCCAGTTCGCTCTCGGTCATGGTCACCATGTGCGCAACTCCGCTTCTTTCGGGGCCCGTGGCGGGGCGGTCCCGGTGTCGGTCAGGTCGGGTCAGGTCAGGTCAGGTCAGGGAGAGCCCGCCGTCGACGGGCAGTACGGCGCCGGTCAGGTAGTGCGCGCGGGGACGGGTGAGGTGCGTGACCCACCAGGCGACCTCCTCCGGGGTGCCGACGCGGCCCTGGGGGGTCAGGGCGCCGACGTGGTGGAGCATGCCGTCGTACTGCTCGGGCGACATGCCCGCCCGGCGCGCGAACCCGGAGTCGACCAGCCCGGGGGCGACGCCGACGACCCGGATGCCGCGCGGCGCGAGCTCGACGGCCCAGCTGCGGGTGAGGAAGTCGAGCGCGGCCTTGGCGGCGCCGTACACGCTGTTGCCCGGCCAGGCCCGGGAGCCGCGCGCACCGGAGGAGCTGATGTTCACCACGGTGCCGCCGCCGTCGGCGGCGAGGGCGTCGAGCGCGTAGCGGGTCAGGAGTACGGGGGCCGCGAGGTTCGTGGCGAGCTGGGTGGCCACCTGCCGCGGGTCGACGTCGGCGAGGGCGCGGTGGCCCAGGGCCGCCGCGTTGTTCACGAGGACGTCGATCCCGCCCAGTTCGCGCACCGCGGTCTCCACGACCTCCCGGGGCGCGTCATCCCCGGTGAGGTCGAGGGCGAGGGCCTTGATCGTGTCGTACCCCTTGGCCGTGTCGGCGAGGTCGGCGGCCGTGCGGCCGACGACGAGGACGGCCGCGCCCTCGTCGGCGTAGGCGCGCGCGGTGGCCCGGCCGATGCCGGAGCCGCCTCCGGTCACCACGACCGTCCGCGGGGCGGGGGGCAGGGGGGCTGTGTCAGACATCGTTCCTCGCAGGTGCGTCGTGTCCGGTGGCTCCGGGGCGCCGGTGTTCGGCGGTGAGCGACTCCAGTACCGGGACGATGTCCCGGGGGGACGGAGTCGCCAGCGCCTCCCGGCGCAGCCGGCCGGCCGCGGCCGCGAAGGACGGCTCCGTCAGTACCCGCGTGAGCGCGTCGCGCAGGGCGTCGGCCGTCAGGGTCTCCGCGTCCAGGCGCAGTCCGGCGCCGGACCGCTCCACGAGGTCCGCGCGGATCCCGTTGTCCCACATCGTGCCGGGCACCAGGATCTGCGGGACGCCGTACAGCAGCGCCGTGTGCACGGTGCCGGAACCGCTGTGGCTGATGACGGCCGAGCAGCTCGGCAGCAGCGCGTCCATCGGGACGAAGTCGACGGTGCGGACATTGGGGGGAAGGCTTGTGGCCCCGCGCAGCTGGCGGGCGTTCAGGGTGGCGACCACCTCGACGTCCAGTCCGGCGACCGCCTCGATCAGCTCGCCGATGGAGGCCTGGTCGCCGCCCATCACCTCCCGGTGCGACACGCCGAGTGTCAGGCACACCCGGGGGCGTTCGGGCGCCCGGTGCAGCCAGGGCGGGATGCCGCCCCGGCCGTTGTACGCGACGCAGCGGACGGGCACGTACGGCAGGTCCACCGGGAGCCGCAGGGAGGTCGGCACCGGGTCGATGGTCCACTGGCCGGTCACCAGGTCCTCGGTGAACGTGCCGCCGTAGCGCTCCATCACCCAGCCCAGCCATTCCCGCATGGGGTCCTCGCGCAGCGCGGCGGGCCTGCGGCGCTCCTCGGCCAGGTAGCTCTCGCGCATCCGGCCGACCAGGTCCAGGCCGAACATCAGCCGGGCGTGCGCCGCGCCGGTGACGCGGGCGGCGACGGCTCCGGCGAAGGTCAGCGGGTCCCAGATCACCAGGTCGGGCCGCCAGCCGCGGGCGAAGTCCACCAGGTCGTCGATCATCTCGTTCGAGGAGTAGTTCTGGAAGACCGCCGAGGTCATCGCGGTGAACACGCCGTGCATGTGGTCGTGGCTCAACTTCTCCGGGCGCAGTTCGTCCATCGCCAGGAGCAGCTGGGCGTCCGGTGCGTCGTCGTCGTACGTGTCGCGGGAGGCGTCCTCGCGTTCCCGCAGCTCCTCCATCACCCGGTCCTCGTTGAGCTCCCGGCCCACCGGGACGGCGGTCAGACCCGTGCGGGAGATCACGTCCGCGAGATCGGGGTGGCTGGCCACGCGGACCTCGTGCCCGGCGGCGCGCAGCGCCCAGGCCTGCGCCACCTGGGCGTGGACGTGGTTGCGGGCGCCGAAGGTGGTGAACAGGACGCGCATCAGCGCTCCCGTGCCGCGCGCTCGGCGTGCTCCTTGGCGAGCAGCATCGTCGCCGTGCTGTTGCGTCCGAGCGCGTCCCGGACGAAGGTGCGGGCATCCTCCACGGTGGCTCCCGCGCCGAGGACCGGGGCGACGGCGTCGCGGTTGAGTACGACGGTGTGCGTCGAGGTGACGGTGCAGCCGGACCCGCTCCCCCCGATCCGCCAGGCGCCGTTGTGGACGGTCATCAGCGCGGGTGTGCGCAGCTGCTTGTAGACGATGGCGGTGGCGGGGAAGCAGACCCGTACCGACTTCGTCGTGTGGACGTCGCCGTTCGGGGTGAGCGTGTCCATCTCCAGCAGCTGCAGGTCGGCGGTGCCCTCCTCCAGCCGGACGCGTTTCACGTGCGGCAGGCGCTCCTCCCACCGCTGGGCGTCGTAGAGGAAGTCGTAGACGTCGGCGGGGTCGCCGGCCACCTCGACCACGTCGTCGAAGCGCAGGTACAGGTCGTCGGCGCCGGACCCGGGTGCCTGCGCGGCCCGGCGCAGGGCGTCCAGTTCGGCGTCGCTGTTGCGGTCGATGGCGCGGGTGATCCACTCCACGCCCTGCGGGTCGTCGTCGACAGCCCGGAAGTCGTGGGTGAGGCGGACCAGGGTCCGGGAGTCCGACAGCGGTTCGATGATCCACTCGCCGCCCATCGCGGCGACCGGCGGCTGGGAGACCTCCTGGCGGAAGCTCACCCGCAGCCCCTCGGGGTCGAGGACCCGGCGCGAGGTCCATGTCTTGACGGCGTCGTTGGCGGTCGCCCAGATCCGGATGCGCTCCTCGCCCGCGGACCGCTCCAGGACGTCCACGTGCACGGTCGGGGGGAAGACCCGCGGCCACGCTTCGACGTCCGCGATCAGACCGAATACGGTGCGCGGGGATGCCTCCACGACGATGCGGTGCTCGGCTCGGTGGTTGTTCGTCATTGCGGGTCTCCTGGTCCTCGGACGGGCCGTCAGTAGTTGCCCAGTCCGCCGCAGACGTTGATCGCCTGCGCCGTGACCGGGGCGGCCTGGTCGGTGATGAGGTAGCCGACCAGCCCGGAGACCTCCTCCGGGGTGGTGTACCGGCCGAGCGGGATCTTCGCCTCGAACCGCTCCAGCACGGCCTCCTCCGTGATGTCCCAGGCCGCGGCGTACCCCTGCCGCACCCGCTGGGCCATCGGCGTCTCCACGTACCCCGGGCAGACCGCGTTCACCGTGATGCCGGACTTGGCCAGCTCCAGGCCGAGCGCCTTGGTGAATCCGACGACGCCGTGCTTCGACGCCGAGTACGGCGCGCCCAGCACCACGCCCTGCTTGCCGCCGGTCGACGCGATGCTGATGATCCGGCCGGTTCCCCGGTCGAGCATGCCGCCCTCGGTGAGGACCGCGCGGGTCACCCTGAGGACGCTGTTGAGGTTGGTGTCGATGACGTCGAGCCACAGCTCGTCGGCGATCTGCGCGGTGGGGCCTCCCCCGCTGCGGCCGGCGTTGTTCACCAGCACGTCCACCGGGCCGTACCGCTCGACGGCGGCCCGGACGAAGGCGTCGACCTGCTCGGTGGAGCGTACGTCGCACGCCTGCCCGGCGACGTCGTACCCCTTGTCGCGGAGTTGCTCGACGGTGGTTTTCACGTTCTCGGCGTCACGGGCGCAGATGAAGACGCGCTGGCCGAGCCCGCACAGCATCGTCGTGACGGCGAGCCCGATGCCGCTGGTGGCACCGGTGACCACGGCGTGGCGGTTGTCTGGGGTGGACATGTCTCTCCTCATCGTTGTCGGGTCACGACCGCGGCCGCGTTGAAGCCGCCGTGCCCCCTGGCCAGCACGAGTGCGGCCGACACGGGTACGTCGCGGGGCGTGCGGACCAGGTCGATCCCGTACTCGGCCACAGGCCGCCGTACGTTCGCCGTCGGCGGGATGACCCCGTCGCGGATGGACAGCACGGCCGTCGCCAGGTCCAGGGCCGCCCCGCCGGCGCCGAGCCGTCCGGTCATCGTCTTGGGGGCGGTCACCGGTACGCCGTGCGGGCCGAAGACCACGCGGACGGCCTCGGCTTCGGCACGGTCGAGTTCGGGGGTGCCCGCGGCGTCGGCGAACACCACGTCGATGTCACCGGGTCCGAGCCCCGCCTCGTCGAGGGCGAGTTCGGCGGCGCGCGCCAGGTTGGAGGGCCGGCCCGTCCCGGGGGCTGGGTCGAAGGTGGACGCCTGGCCGGCGATCTCGGCGTACCAGGACCGGACGCCCCGGGCGCGCGCCGACTCCGGGGACTCCAGGACGAACAGCGCGCCGCCCTCGCCCGGTACGTGGCCGGAGGCGTCCTCGTCGAAGGGCAGGTACGCCCGTTCGGGGTCGTCCACGGTGCTGATCCGGCCGCCCGACAGCTGGGCGACCCAGCCCCACGGCGAGGGTGAGCCGTCGACGCCGCCCGCGACCACCATCGGCACGCCGTCGCGCAGCTGCCGCCGGGCCTTGGCCAGGGCGTCCAGCCCGCCGGCCTCGTCGGTGACGACCACGCCGCCCGGTCCGCGCAACCCGTGCCGGATGGAGATCTGGCCGGTGTTGACCGCGTAGAACCAGGCGAAGGACTGGTAGGCACTGACGTGCTCGGGGCCCTTGCTCCAGAGGTTGTGCAGTTCCCTGTGGCCGAAGGCGAATCCGCCGGCCGTGCTGGCGGTGACGACTCCGATGCCGTACTCGGGCAGGGCCTCGGGCTCCACCCCGGCGTCCTGGAGCGCCCATGCCGCGGCCACGAGCGCCAGCCGTGTCATGTGGTCGGTCTGCGGGAGCAGCCGGTTCGCTATGCCCTGCTCCTGCGGGTCGAAGTCCGCGATCTCGCCCGCCAGGCGGCTGCGGTAGCGCTCCGCTTCGAAGCGCGTGACCGGGCCGATCGCGGTCCGCCCCGCCAGGGTGCTGCTCCAGTGGGAGGACGCGCCCATGCCGGTCGGCGCGATCACGCCCATTCCCGTGATCACAGCGGTGGATGTCATGCCGTCGCCCTCTCCGCGTTCCGCAGCACCATCGCGCTCTGGAAGCCCCCGAAGCCACTGCCCACGGTGAGTACGGTGTCGACGCGCTGCTCGCGTGCCGTCAACGGCACGTAGTCCAGATCGCATTCGGGATCGGGCTCGTGCAGGTTCGCGGTGGGCGCGATGGTGTCGTGCGCGATGGTCAGCGCGCACGCCGCGATCTCCAGCGAGCCGATGGCGCCCAGCGAGTGCCCGATCATCGACTTGAGGCCGCTGACGGGCACCCGGTAGGCGTCCTCGCCGAGGATCCTCTTGAAGGCGGCCGTCTCGTGCCGGTCGTTCTGGAGGGTGCCCGAGCCGTGTGCGTTGACGTAGTCGATGTCGTGGGGGGAGACCTCGGCCCGCTCCATGGCCACGCGGATGGCCTCGGCCATCTCCCGCCCGTCCGGACGCAGTCCGGTCATGTGGAAGGCGTTGGAGCGGGAGGCGAAGCCGCTGATCTCCGCGTACACGTGCGCGCCGCGCCGGCGGGCGTGTTCGAGCTCCTCCAGGACGAGCACCGCCGCACCCTCCCCGAGGACGAACCCGTTCCGGGTGCGGTCGAAGGGGCGCGAGGCGCTCCCGGGGTCGTCGTTGCGCGGTGACGTCGCCTTGATCGCGTCGAAGCAGGCCACGGTGATCGGCGAGATCGGGGCGTCGGTGGCTCCGGCCACCATCACGTCCACGGTGCCGTCCCGTACCAGCTCCACCGCGTGTCCGACGGAGTCCAGGCCGGAGGTGCAGCCGGTCGAGATCAGGGAGACGGGGCCCTCGGCGCCGACATCTCGGGCCACCTCGGCGGCGATCGAGCTCGGAACGAAGTAGTCGAAGAGGTGCCGCCCGGCGTAGGAGTCGTCCACGTGCCAGTGCCGGCCCCCGTCGCTGACGACGGAGTACTCCTCCTCCAGGCTCATGGTGCAGCCCACGGCGCTGCCGATGGCGACACCGGTCCGAGCCGGGTCCAGCTCCGCGGGGTCCAGGCCGCTGTCGGCGACGCCCTCCCGGGCACTCACGACGGCGAACTGCGCGGCCCGGTCCATCCGCCGGACCTGCTGCGGGGTCAGGCCCTCGGCCAGCGGGTCGAAGTCGACCTCGGCCGCGATCTGCGAGCGGTAGGGGCCGGGGTCGAAGAAGCTGATCCTCCGCGTGGCGGTGCGCCCGGCGGTCAGGGCCTCCCAGAAGGGCTTGCGGCCCACGCCGTTGGGAGCGACGACACCGATGCCGGTGATGACGACCCGGCGGCCCGCGGGCGCGGCCATCAGCGGGTCTCCCTCGCTGCCCGCTCCGCCGACACGTACTGCCGGGGGACGTACAGGCCGGGCTCGCTGCTGCTCAGTTCCCTCAGCCGGGCGACGTGCTGCGGGAAGGACGCGGTGCCCACCGCCGCGCGGAAGGCGTCGGCGTCGCGCCAGTGCGCGACGTTGACCCAGCGGGTCGGGTCCTCGGCGTGCTGGTGCAGGGTGTACCGCAGGAAGCCGTCCCGGTCCGCCAGATGCCGTCCGGCCTCGGCGAAGGCCTTCTCGAACTCCTGCGGCGAGGACCGCACGGTGAATCTGTTGATGAAGGCGACCACCCCGCTTCCGGGGGGACCAAGGTCGTTGGGCTGCATGTCACGCCTCTTTTCAGCTCCGCCGTCGGGCTCTGACGATGTGGCGTCGTCCAACGTGGGCGCCGGCTCTCGCAGCCCGCTCAACGGCCCCTGGAACCGGCCGCGCCCGCACCGGCGGGGGATGTCGAGCGGCCGTGGAGCAGCGGGTCGAGCGATCGTCGATCCGCTGACGATCGCGGTGTTGGGATGCTCGTCGGCACGGACACACCGACAGGCGGAGGCCCACTGTGAGTCAGAACCTGGACGCGGTACGGCGGATGATCAAGGCGTACAACACGGGTGAGACCGACGACGTCCACGAGTTCATCCACCCCGAGTACCTGAATCCGGCCACGATCGAGCACGGGATCGGAGAGGGCCCCCAGGCGTTCGCGATGGCGGTAGCCTGGGTGCGGATGACCTTCTCCGAGGACGCGCACCTGGAGGAGGTCAGGATCGAGGAGCGGGGCGACTGGGTGCGCGCGTACCTGGTCCTCTACGGCCGGCAGGTCGGCCCGATGGTGGGCTTCGCACCGACCGGCCGCCGCTTCGCCGGGGAGCAGATCCATTTGCTGCGCGTCGTCGACGGCAAGATCAGGGACCACCGGGACTGGCCGGAGTACCAGAGCACGTACCGCCAGCTCGGCGAGCCGTGGCCCGAGCCGGACGGCTGGCGCCCGTAGAACGAGACCGTGCGAGGAGCCGATCAGATGACCGATCAGATGACCGAACGGCGGACCGTCGATTTCTGGTTCGACCCCGTCTGCCCGTACACGTGGATCACCTCGCGCTGGATGGTGGAGGTCACCAAGGTACGGCCGGTGACCGTCCACTGGCGGGTGATGAGTCTGTCGGTGCTGAACGAGCACCGCGACGACAACCCCGAGGGCGAGTGGGAGGACTACATGTGGGCGCCGGTGCGGGTGTGCGCCGCGGTCGAGCAGCGGTTCGGCCAGCAGGCGCTCGGCGACCTCTTCACGGCGATGGGCAACCGCTTCCACCTCCAGAACGACTGGGGGAACCTGACAGCGGCCCTGGAGGACGCCGGTCTGCCGCCGGAGATCGCGGAGGTCGCCGAGTCCACGGCCTACGACGAGGCCATCCGGACCTCGCACGCGCAGGCCGTCGCCCTGGCCGGCGGCGACATCGGCACCCCGGTGGTGTCGGTCGCCCGGTCCGGCGGCGAGCGGGTCGGCTTCTTCGGGCCGGTCGTCTCCCCCGCGCCCACCGGCGAGACGGCCGGGCGGTTGTGGGACGGCCTCCTGCTGATGGCCGGCGTCCCCGGCTTCTACGAGGTCAAGCGCACCCGGACCGGGGAGCCCCGGTTCGAGCTGGCCGACTGACGCGGCGCGCCGGGCCGGGGCTCGGGGCCGGGGCTCCGGGCCGGGGTTCCGGGCCGGGGCCCCGGCCGTTCAGCGCCGCCGGTGGACGTGCTGGAGCACGGCCTCGGCGAGCGGGCCGTGCACCGACCCGGGCAGCGCGTGTCCCATGCCCTCGATCTCCACCAGGTCCGCCCCCGGGATCAGATCGGCGAGGTGGCGTCCGTGCGGGGGCGGCGCGATCGGATCCTCGGTCGCCTGGATCACCTGGGTGGGGACGCGGACGCCGCCGAGCTCGGCGGCGCGCTCGCGCGGCGGCGGCTGCACCGCGTAGTGCACCTGCGGCTCGGTCAGCGAGCCCGAGTGGTCGATCGCCTCCTGCTCCCAGCGCCGGAACTCCGCCTCGTCGAAGGCGACCTGGTCCCCGGAGAACAGCTTCCACCGGCGCACCCTGCGCCCCAGTTCCTCCTCCGGGCCGTCCACCTCCTCGTTCATGACGGCGAGCGCCCGGAGGAACCGCTCCTGCGGCAGCGGTAGGCCGTCGACGGAGGGCTCTTCGGCGAAGGCGCGTCGGATGTTGCCGGGGAAGTCCACGTCGAGCGCGCCGCCGAGCATCATCGACATGCTCAGCATCCGCCGCGGGTGGTCGAGCGCGACCAGCTGGCACAGGACCGTGCCCATCGACATGCCGACGAAGTGGGCCCGTTCGACGTCCCAGCCGTCGAGCACCGCGACGGCGTCGGCGGCCAGCTGGAGGTAGCCGTAGGGTCGCTCGGCCGGGTCCCAGACCGTGGAGCGTCCCACCCCCCAGTGGTCGTAGCGGATCACGTGCAGCCCGCCGGCGACGAGCCGTTCGACGAACTCGACGGGCCAGCTCATCGCGGTCAGGTTCCCGCCGGCCACCAGCAGCAGGGCGGGGTCGGCGGGATCGCCGAAGTCCTCGCTCCACAGCCGGGCCTCTCTCGACGTGACGACGCGTACGGCCACTTCGGCCTTCCTCTCTCGGCGGGGGAACCCTTGCTCCCGTGATCGACGGTGGTGGTGCGCGGGGGTGGTGGACGGCCGGGCTCAGCGCGGGGCGAGCTCCCACAGGCACGAGTCCAGCGGCACGTTGGGCGACACCAGGGGCCCGGTCCTGGAGACGACGCGGAGGCCGGCGGCGTCGGCCAGATCGGCCCACTCCCGGTCGGTACGGACCCTCCCGCCCAGGAAGACGAGCATGCGCATGTCGAGGACGCTGAAGTACAGGTCCGAGGTCCGCGTTCCGCCGGGGGCAGCCTCGGCCCGCTCCAGGAGGACGATCCGGCCACCCGGCCGCAGGGCGTCACGGCAGCGTCCCAGGATCCGCAGCGCGTCGCCGTCCGACCAGTTGAGGAGCACGAACGACAGCACGACGACATCGGCGGACACCGGCAGCTCGTCGAAGAAGTCGCCGCCGACGACGTCGATACGGCCGTCCGCTCCGGCCGCCGCGACGCGCTCGCGCGCTCTCCCCGCCGCTCCCGGCAGGTCGAGCAGAGTGCCGCGCGCCTCGGGCGCGGCCCGCAGGATCGCGCTGAGGAGGCCGCCGGGCGCGCCGCCGACGTCGAGCACGTGCCGGGCCCGGCTCCAGTCGTACGCGGCGACGGGCGCGGCGAAGGCCGCGTCCTCCCGTACCGCCATCAGCGCCTCGAAGGACGCGCCGAGCTCTTCGTCCTCGGACAGGTCCGTCCAGAACGGCCTGCCGTAGCGCTTCTCGTACTGCGGCCGCCCGGTGCGGACCGCCTCGCGCAGGTCGAGGAACGTGAGGTCGGCGCGCCCGACGGCCTGGTCCAGGTCGAGCCAGGAGCGCTGCCGCGACGGATGGTCGTCGGCGAGCAGGTCACCGAGGGGGGTCGGTGCGTACCGACCCGGCCCGGTCTCCTCCAGCACCCCCGTGGCCGCCAGGTGCCGCATCAGCCGCGCCAGCGCGTCCGCGTCCGCTCCGGTCGCCTCGGCGAGGGCCTCGGGCCCGTCGGCGCCCGCGCGCAGGTGGTCGACGAGGCGCAGGGTCGCCGCGACCCGCAGGGCCATGGGGGTCACCAGGTCGGACATCCGCACCAGGGTGTCGACGGGTCGTTCGCTCCCGTGTCCCGCGTCGGCCGCGTTCTTCGTACCGGTCACGGCGCGTCGCCCTCCCGGTCGGTGCCGAGTGCGTGGGCGCTCAGGTGGTCGACGGCGTCGGCGTAGGTGAACGGCTGCATGAACCAGCCCGCGCGGACGTCGCGGTAGTGGCGGGACAGCGGGTGGTCCGTGGTGAACGAGGCCCCGCCCACCAGGGTCATGCAGTCCTCGACGATGGCCGCCGCGGTGCGGTTGACGATGAGCTTCGCGTACTGGAAGGGGGCCATCATCAGCCGGCCGCGTTCGTGGGGGTCGGCCGCCGCCCGGTGCGCGTGGTGGTCGGCGTTGTCCAGTGCCGCCGCGAGGGCCGTGCGCAGCCCGTACAGCTTCACGTCGAGCTCGGCCACCAGGGTGCGGACCGCGGCCGCCGGCCGGCCGCCGCGCCGGGTGACGTCCGCGACGGCGGCGTCGCGCGCCGCCTGCGCGATCCCGGCGTACACCCCGAGCAGACCGATCGAGCTGACGGTCTGGCCCGCCATGGCGGCGTCGTTGCGCACACCGGCCGGGCCGCGCAGGAAGACGTCGGCCGCGGGAACCGGACAGTCCTCGAAGAGGACCTCGGTACTGGCGGAGGCGCGCATGCCCATGCCGTTCCAGTGGTCCGGGGCCTTCAGTCCGGGGGTGTCGGTGGGGAGGAAGGCGGAGGCGAGGAGCGGCGGGCCGGACACGGGGCGGGTCCGCGCGGCGACGACGACGTGGGTGGCGAAGGGGGCCATGCTGACCAGGATCTTGCGGCCCGTCAGCCGCCAGCCGCCGTCCTGCGCGGGCACCAGCTCGGTGGTGACTCCGGCGTCCTTGAGGGCGCCGCTGATCAGCGCCCCTCCCGTGCCCATCAGGCGCAGCAGCCGCTCGGCCAGGGCGGGTCCGGTCCCGGTGCCGTGCTCGCGTTCGTAGGACATGGTGATCCCGCGGCTGAACTGCATGTGCAGGGAGAGCGCGACGGACGCGTCGGCCTCGGCGATCCGCTTCACGGCGAGGCACACGTCGTGGACGCTGCTCACGCCCAGTCCGCCGAACTCGCGCGGTACGGTCGCGCCGAGTACGCCGTCGGCGCCCATGCGGTGGACGGCGTCCAGGGGGAATGTGCCGTCGCGGTCGTGCTCCGTCGCACCGGCCGCCAGGCGCGGCAGGTGTCTTCCCAGCACCTCCAGCAGCGCGCGGCCCTCGGGTGTGCGGGGCTCGGTGAGGTCCCCCGGCCCGGCCGCGGCCGTGCCAGTGGCGTGATCCGTCATGACGTTTCCGTCCTTTCCCTTCGGAGGGGGTCCGCTGGGCGCGATGCCGCCAGGTACCGGTCGATCGCGGACCGGTGGTATCCCGGCCCGAATCCCAGCCGGTCGACCTCGGGCACCAGCCGCCGCAGCTTGAGTACGGAGGGGCAGTGCTCGATGCTGTCGTCGCTGATCTGCCAGTGGGCCTCGGTGCCGAGCCGCTGTTCGAGGTACCGCACGACGTCGGCCACCTCCACGCAGTCCCCGGAGGCGACGTTCACGGTCTCGTCGCACACCCCGGTGCGGAGCAGGGCGTCCACGACGGTGGTGAAGTCCGCGACGTGGACCATGTCCCGGCGGGCCCCGCGCTGGACGCGCACCCGGCCGGCGAGCACCTGGGTGATGAGCGCCGCGAGGAGGCGGAAGCCGGGTTCGTCGGGGCCCGTCACATAGCCGAGGCGCAGGATGAGGTGGCGTACCCCGGAGGCCCTGACCAGCCGTTCGAGGTCCAGTTTGTGCTGGCCGTAGCGGGTGGAGGCGACGTGCGGGCCGTCCTCGTCCCCCGTACCGCCCGGGCCGCCGTACATGCTGACGGTGGAGAAGAACACGAGCATCCGGTCGCGCCGCAGGCACCGCCGGACCGTGTCCTCGACGAGCGCGGTCTCGCGCCGGTGCTCCGCGTCGGACAGCGGGTGGGTGGGCACGCCCGCGGCCAGCACGGTCGCTCCGGGGTGCTCGGCCGAGAGCGGCGCGAGGTGTCGTGCGAGGAACCCGTTCCCGATGATCTCCATCTGACAAGGCAGCCCTTCGACTCGCTGGGGCACCGACCCTCCCAGCGGGATGTCGAGGGACGCTCGAAAGGTCTCGGACGGCGGACCGAGGCCCGCCCCGGGCGCCCGTTCACCAGGGCTCCGCGTGCCTTCAAGGACTCCGGTGGAGGGTGGCACCACCACCCATCCCTCTCATGAGGCGAGGAGTCCCCATGCGCGTACTGTTCGTCAACTCCCCAGGTCTGGGCCACATCTTCCCCTGTGTGCCCCTGGCGCACGCGCTGATCGCGGCGGGCCACGACGTGCTGTACGCCCAGGGCGGCGACGTCGGCGCCGTGGCCGCCGCGGGCGTCCACGTCGTCGACGTGACCCCCGGGCTGGACTACGCGACGGTGTTCCGGCCCGAGGAGATCGACTTCAGCGTCGACGGCGGGGACGAGTTCGTCGCCGCGCTGTTCGCCAGGGTCTCGGGGGTCACCGTGGACCGGGTGGTGGAGGTCGCCCGGGCCTGGTCCCCCGACCTGGTCGTCCACTCACCACTCCAGGGGGCGGGCCCGCTGGTGGCGCGTGCGGTCGGCGTGCCCGCCGTGTCGGTGGTCACCGGTCCGGCCGACAGCGCCCCGCTGATCGCCGACCTGATGCGCGACCACATGAAGGAGCACTACGTGCGGCACGGCGTCACTCCGGCGCCGGCGCCCGGTCTGCGGCTCAACTCCATACCGCCGAGCCTGCTGGCGCTGCTTCCGGAACGGGTGCGCGCGGACGACGACGTACCGGTCCGGTACGTGCCCTTCAACGGCAACGGTGAGCTGCCCGGCTGGCTCCTGGAGCCGCCGAAGCGACCGCGGATCGCCGTCACACTCGGGTCGATCGCCGGTCTGTGGGGCGGCCTCGCCGTGCTGGCGCCGCTCGTCGCCGCGGCGGGGGACGCCGACGCGGAGTTCGTCGTCACCCTGGGCGGCGGCGACCCGTCGCTCCTGGGGGAACTGCCGCCCAACGTACGGACCGTGGACTGGCTGTCCCTCGGGCCCCTGCTGAGAACCTGCCGCGCTCTGATCCACCACGGCGGTTCGGGCACCTCGGCGGTCGCGATGGCCGCGGGCGTGCCCCAGTGCGTGATGCCGCTCAGCCCGGACCAGAAGGACAACGAGCGCGCCGTCGTCGAGCGGGGTATCGCGATCGGGGCCTCGGCCGAGACGATCGGCGCGGCGGAGTTCCGGGCCCTGCTGCACGACGAGGGGCTGCGGACGGCCGCCGCCGAGGTGCGCGACGAGGCGGCGGCGATGCCGTCCCCCGCCGCGCTCGTCGGGCGCCTGGAGTCCCTGGTGTGAGGCCTCCGGCCGGGCGGGTCGCGGGCGCCGTGGCGCGTCAGCGGCCCGGCGGCCGGACGGACATCGCGTGGCGGAACACGTTCGCCGGGTCCCAGCGCGCCTTGACCTGCTGGAGCCTGGGGTAGTTGTCCCGGTAGTAGAAGGTGTGCCACGGGACCCCGGAGGTGTTCCAGCGGGGGTCGGCGAGGTCGGCGTCGGGGTAGTTGATGTAGGCCCCGCCGTTGGCCGCGTCCGGTACGGGGACGCCGCCGGTGTCCGCGTAGACGTCCCGGTACAGGTCGCGGACCCAGGCCAGTTGCGCGTCTCCGGGGACGCCGGGCCACCAGGAGGTCTCGTACGAGGCGCTGAAGAGGGAGTCGCGGTGCGGGATCGCCGTCGCGGACGCCGGGACCGTGTTGATCGCGCCGCCGAGGGTGGAGAGGTACACGGCGGAGGCCTGGTGCTCGCCCCCGGTCGCGGTCAGGTAGCGGTGCAGGGTCCGGATCTGCGCCTCCGACCAGGCGGTGCGCAGCAGCGCCCCCTTGGACTTGAAGGGGTACCTGCCGCCCGCGTAGGGGTCCGCGGTCAGCGCGGACTTCATCCACAGCGCGGTCGACTCCTCGCTCTCGTGGCGCACCCCGGTGCCGGCTGTGACCGCCGCCGCGTACTCGGCGAGGAGCTTCGTGCCGTGCGCGAGGGAGCCGTCCACGTTGGCCACGAGCGTGAACCGGCCGTTGGCCTGGTGGTTGAGGATGAGCCAGCTGCTGAGCGGCGCGTAGCGGGAGCCGGTGCCGGACTCCTTCTCGTGCCAGGTGCCGTGGTTGCGCAGGATCCGTACGAACGCCGCCTCGGTCATGTCCGCCCAGGACCAGCTGAGGGTGAGGGAGCGTATCGTCGCCGGGGGCTTGGGCAGCAGGGTCGTGGGGTCGCCCGGACGTACGCCGGGCGAGCGCATCAGGTAGCGGGTGACGATGCCGAAGTTCCCGCCGCCTCCGCCCGTGTGGGCCCACCAGAGGTCGCGGTGGGGATCGCCGGACTCACGGGTGGCGAGCACCGTGCGCGCCCGGCCGCCGCGGTCGGCGACGACCACCTCGACGCCGTACAGGTGGTCCGCGACGAAGCCGTGGTGGCGCGAGAGCCCTCCGTACCCGCCGCCCACGATGTGGCCGCCGGCGCCGACGGCGGGGCAGGCGCCCGCCGGTATCGTCACGCCCCAGCCCAGGTAGAGGGTGCGGTACACCTCGCCGAGTGTGGCGCCGGACTCGATGGCGAAGGCCTGGTGCCGGGGGTCGTAGTAGACGGCCTTCATCTCGGAGACGTCGATGACGACCTGGACGGCCGGGTCGTCGACGAAGTCCTCGAAGCAGTGGCCGCCACTGCGTACGGCGATCCGCTTGCCCGTGCGCAGGGCGTCGTCCACGGCGGCGACCACGTGGTCGGCGCGGTGGACGATGCGTACGGACTCCGGCCGGCCGGAAAAGCGCCCGTTGTAGCCTCGGGCGACCAGCTCCTCGTACCGGGGGTCGGCCGGGCCGATGACCTTGGCGGGGGGCGGCGGAAAGCCGCCGCCGCCCCTGGTGTCCGCCGCCGCCGCACCCGTACCGGCCCCCGCGAATGCCGCGGCACCGCCGGCCGCCACGCTGCCCGCGATGAACCCGCGGCGCGATACGTCCTTCATCGCCACTCCCCCATTTTCCGTTGCGCTCACTCGGTCTGTTCAGGTCGTCAGTGCCCTACGGGGCGCACCGGCCGTACGGTCGGCGCCGCCGCGCCGCGCCGGTTCGCCTCGGCGAGCTGTTCCAGGACGGGTACGACGCCGCTCGGCGCGGGCATGCTCCCGGACTCCTGGCGCAGCCGGGCGGCGGCGCGGGCGTAGGAGGGATCGTCCAGGAGCCGCCCGAGGAGCCCGCGCAGCAGGGCGGCGTCGGCCCGTTCCGGTTCGGCGACCCGGATACCGGCTCCCTGCTCCTCCAGCAGGCGGGCCTTGTGGTCGGTGTCCCACACCCCGTCGGGCAGGATCAGCTGCGGCACGCCGGAGCTCAGCGCGGTGTTGAAGGTGCCCGCACCGCCGTGGTGGATCACCGCGGAGCAGCTGGGGAGCAGGGCCTCCAGCGGAACGAAGTCCACGACGCGGACGTTGTCCGGCACCCGGGTGACGGACGCGAGCTGGGCCTTGTTCAAGGTGGCCACCACCTCGACGTCCGCCGCGGCCAGGGCCGCGAGTACTTCCCCGAGCGGCACCCGGTCGGCTCCGAGCAGTTCGCGGTGCGAGACGCCGAGTGTCAGGCAGATCCGCTTGCGGCGCGGCGGCTCGCGCAGCCAGTCCGGGAGGACCGCGCTGCCGTTGTGGGTCACGAGCCGCACCGGTATGCGGTCCGGCCAGCCGGGGAAGCGCAGGGAGGGCGGCAGCGGGTCGATGGTGCGCTGCCCGACGACGAGGTCCTCGGTGAACTGCCCGCCGTACCGTCGCATGGTCCAGCCCAGCCACTCCTCCATCGGGTCCTCCCGCTGCCCGGGGGGCAGCCGGCGGACCGCGTCGAGGTAGGAGCGGCGCATCCGGCCGATGAGGTCGAGGCCGAACAGCAGCCGGACGTGGGCGGCGCCGCAGGCCCGGGCGGCGACGGGGCCGGCGAAGGTGAGCGGGTCCCAGACCACCAGGTCCGGCCGCCACCACCGGGCGTGGCGCACCAGGTCGTCCACCATCGCCGGCGCGGAGTACTGCTGGAAGACCTGGGTGGCCATGGCGGTGAAGACCCCGTGCATGTACGCGTACGACAGTTTCTCCGGACGGATCTCGGTCATGTCCGTCCAGTACGCGAACCGCTCGGCGACCGCCCGGTAGTCCTCGGCGGCCCCGGACTCCTCCCAGGCCCCCGGCTCGTCGTGCTGTTCGTACGACTCCATCTGCGCCGCCTGGTCGAGCGCCGCGCCGACCGGTACGGCGGTCAGGCCGGCGCCCGTGATGTCGTCGGCGAGATCGGGCTGGGCGGCCATGTGGACCTCGTGGCCGGCGGCCCGCAGCGCCCACGCCAGCGGGACCTGGGCGAACAGGTGGGACTTCGCGGTGTGTGTGGTGAACAGGACCCGCATGGGGCACCTCCCTCGGACGGCGTGGCGGGAGCGGGCGCGTGCTCACAGCACGCGGACCTCCGGGACGTAGAGGATCCACTTGCCGCCCGAGGCGCGGAACCGCTGCTCCTTGGCGATGATCTCCTCGGCGTGGTTCCAGGCGAACAGCACGGCGTAGTCGGGGTACGGGTTCTCGAAGGCCTCCCGCGACCGCACCGGGATGTGCGAGCCCGGCGTCAATCGCCCCTGCTTGTTCGGGGTGGTGTCGGAGATGAACGAGATGAGGTCGGGCCCGATGCCGCAGTAGTTGGCCACCGTCGCGCTCTTGGCCGTGGCGCCGTACCCGACGACCGTGCGGCCCTCGTCCCGCAGGGTGCGGAGCAGCGCGACGAGCTCGTCCCGGGCCCGCTCCACCCGGCTCACGAACTCCTGGAGGGTCGCGAGGTCCGACAGCCCGCGCCGCCGCTCCTCCTCCAGCAGTTCGGCGACCGCGGGCGAGGGGGTGCGCCGTCCCGCGCGGGCGATGGTGTAGCGGACCTCGCCGCCGTGCACGGGCAGCCGTTCCACGTCGACGAGTTCGAAGCCGAACCGGTCGACCATGGCGCTCACGGAGGACGCGGAGAAGAAGTAGTAGTGCTCGTCGTAGATCTGGTCGAAGGAGGCCAGGTCGACGATGTCGGCGAGGTAGGGGTCCTCGAAGACGAACACCCCGTCCGGTGCGAGCAGCGCGTCCACTCCGCGGAAGATCGAGTCGAGGTAGGGGATGTGGCAGATCGTGTTGGCCGCGAAGATGACCTGCGCGTGCCCCTCCGCCTTGCGGATGTCGGCCGCGGTGGACTCCTGGAAGAACTCGGTGGCCACCCGGATGCCCTGGCGCCGCGCGATGTCGGCCACGCTCTGCGACGGCTCGACGCCGAGGTGCCGGACGCCCGCCTCGGCCAGGACGCGCAGCATGACGCCGTCGTTGCAGCCCAGTTCGACCAGGAAGGCGTCCTTGCCGGTGAGCTCGGTGTCCAGGAAGTGCTGCGCGGTCGCCTCGAAGTGCCCGCGCATGACGGAGGACCCGGACGACAGGTAGGGGTAGTGGCTGTTGAACATCAGATGGCGCGGTACTTCCTCGGCGAGCTGGACCATCGCGCACTCACCGCACACGCCGACGGCGAGCCGGAAGAAGAACTCGTCGCCGAGGTACTCGGGCTCAAGGAGCCCGCTGGAGAGCGGTTGCTGTCCGAAGTCCATGAACTCGTGCAGGCGACCGCCGCAGATTCGACAACTGGGCACGGTGGATGTCCTCTTCCTTGAGTAGCGGATGGGCGAAGTGGCGGGCGTCATGGCGTGCGGGGGCGGATGCGTCCGGCCCGGGGGCTCACAGCCCTCCCGGCCAGTCGCCGTCGCCGCGCAGCAGGGCCCGGGCCAGGTTCTGGTAGAAGGCCACGACGCCCGGTTCCTTGGGGCTGAGGTGGCCGCGCGCCGCGAAGCGGGACCCGACCGCGCGCTGGACGGCCTCCAGTCCCTGCCGGTCCTCGCTGTTGATCATGGCCGCGTAGGACTCGGCCTGCAGGCGCATCTCGTCCGGGTCGGCGCCCTCCAGCGCCGCGCGCGGCACCAGGATCCCGCCGCGGACCAGCGTCCGGTCGATCGTCTGCGGGATGAGGCTGAGCCAGATGACCATCTCCCCCGCCGCGGCCAGGCTCGCCGCGGGGAAGACGAAGATCCCGTACAGGTGGGCCTTCTCCTCGTCGGTCAGCGGCAGGGTGCGGGTCTCCTGCGGCTCGGTGAACGGCACGAGCAGGCGCAGCGCCCAGGGGGAGTCGACCCGTACGTCCGTGTCGGACCCGCCGGGCGTCGAGGGCTGGAGGGTCTGCGGGTGGAAGCCCATCACGTGGTAGTTCTCGTGGGCGTTCTCCACGGCGACCTTCCAGTTGCAGGCCCATTCCTCGCTCCAGGACCCGAGCTGGACCATGCCGTCGAGCCGGTAGTTGGCCAGGTCGCGGGAGATCCGGGCCAGTGCGGGGGCGAGGGGCGCCGCGGCCGCGTCGAGGTTCACGTACACGAGGCCGTGCCACTCCTCGACCGCGAAGGGGGGCAGCCGGCAGCTCCCGGGGTCGAAGTCGGGGTTGCCGCGCATGTGGGTCGCCCCGATGAGCCGGCCGTCGAGCCCGTACCTCCACAGGTGGTACGGGCAGGTGAAGGAGGTGGCCCGGCCGGCGGAACCGGGCTCGACGAGGGGCATCATCCGGTGCCGGCAGATCGGCGACATCCCGTGCAGCGCGCCGTCCGCGTCGCGGGTGACCACCACCTGCTCGCCCGCGATGTCGACCGACACGTAGCTGTTCGGCTCGGCGAGTTCGTCGCGGTGGGCGATGAGCACCCAGGAGCGCCCGAAGACGCGGGTGCGTTCCAGCTCGTACAGTTCGGGGGAGGTGAACGCGCGCGGCGGCAGGCTGAGCCGGGGGGCGTGGTCCAGGTAGCGGCGCAGTTCCGCCAGGAGTGCGGCGGCCTCGCCGGACGCCGGCGGACCGGCCTCGCCCGCGCCGCCGGCGGCGCTGCCGTGACCGGTGCGCGCCGTGCCCGGGTGCTCCTCGCCGGCGGTCCGGCCTGTGCTCACGCCTGTGCTCACGGTGGGGCTCCAACCTGTGCCGCGGGTACGTGGTGCCCCACCCTGGCAGGGCGGATTCGAACCCTGCTCGACAGCGCGGCCGGTGGCCCGGCAGGCCCCCGGGGCCCCGCGCGTCCAGCCGGTCTCCGGCGTTCCTCTAGGACCCGGTCCGACGATCGGGGCTTCCCGGACCCACGTCCCCCGCCAGGTGCGCAACGAATGAGGTCGCCGTGTACGGAGCCGAACTCGCCGAGATCTACGAGCTGATCCACCGCAGCCGCGGCAAGGACTACCTCAAGGAGGCGGCCGAGGTGGAGCGCCAGGTGCGCCTGCGCAAACCGGAGGCCGCCACCCTGCTCGACGTGGCCTGCGGTACCGGGGCGCACCTGCGCCGCTTCGACGAGCTGTTCGACGAGGTGGCCGGGTTGGAGCTGTCCGAGCCGATGGCCCGGTTCGCGCGGGCGGCGCTGCCGCACGTCCCCGTCCACGTGGGCGACATGCGTGACTTCGACCTGGGCCGCACGTACGACGTCATCACGTGCATGTTCGGCTCGATCGGCTATCTGCTGACGGAGGCCGCCCTGACCGACACGCTGCGCCGGTTCGCACGGCACCTGACACCCGGCGGGGTACTGGCCGTCGACCCGTGGTGGTTCCCCGAGACGTACCGGCACGGCCATGTCGCCGGCAGCACGGCGACCGTCGGGGATCGGACCGTGTCCCGGGTGTCGCACTCCGTCCGGGAGGGGGCCGCGTCCCGCATGGAGGTGCACTACCTGGTCGCCGACGCCGCGTCGGGTGTGCGGCACTTCCACGAGACGCACCTGATCGGGCTGTTCTCGCGGGAGCAGTACGAGGCGGCGTTCAGGGCCGCCGGCTTCGGCGTCGCGTACATCCCCGTCGAGCCCGCCGGCCGCGGCCTCTTCGTCGGCGTCCCGTCCGCCGGCTGACCGGCGGACGGGGCCGCGGCCGCGCTCAGGGCCTGCGGGCCAGCTGCTCGTTGGCCTCGTCGAGGAACTCGTGCAGCGTCTTGATCCGGGTCTCCGCGTCCGGCATGGCGATCGAGTACTTCCGCTCGACCTGGCTGATCGCCTCCAGCAGCGCGAGGGAGTCGTACCCGAGGGCTTTCAGCTCGACGTCACCGACGTCCGCGCCGTCCAGGTCCACTTCCTCGGCCTCGCCGGCGCACTCCCGGAAGATCTCGACCAGGTCCGGCAGGGTCAGTTCACTCATCACGCGTACCTCTCTGCTTGTGGGGAAGGATGCGCTCGCCGCCGAGCGGTGGGGACGGCCGGTCCATCAGTCCGCCGCCTCCCACATGTCGCGCAGGGAGTCGCGGAGGCCGATGACCGGGCGCCAGCCCAGCACGCGTTCCGCGTACCGGATGTCGGCCTTGGTCCAGCCGCCGCCCTTGCTCTCCACCGCCCCGCCCGTCTCCTCGACCGTGCCGGGCGGGAAGCCGGCCACCTCGACCAGGGTCGTGACCAGCTCGCGCATGGTGGGGGTCTCACCGCGGCCGATGTTGAACACCGTGCCGGGGGCCGCCGCGTCGGCGGCCCTCAGGACCGCCGACGCGACATCGCGTACGTCGATGTAGTCGCGTGCGGCGTCCGCGATCATCAGTTGCAGCCGCTCCCCCGGCGCGACGCCGCGCAGCCGGTGCAGCACGGTGCCGAGGAAGCTCGCCTGCGACGGGTGGGGCCCGCACACATTGACCGCGCGCAGGACGACCCCGTCGACGTCCCCGGCGCGGGCCGCCTCCAGCACGGCCGTCGACCCGGCCAGTTTCGTACGGGCGTACGGGGTGCTCGGATCCGGTGCCACCGACTCGTCGATGCTGGTGCCGGGCGGTACGAAGCCGTACTCGTGGATGCTGCCGACCTGGACGAACCGGGGGCGCTTCGGCAGCGCCGCGACAGCGGCGAGCGCGCGGTCCACGAGCGTCACATGGGCCTGGTGCATGGCCTCCTCGGTCACCGCCCATCCGCCCGTGGCGTTGACCACGACCCCCACGTCGTGCGAGGCGAGGAGTTCGGTGATCTCTCCGGGGGCCGCCGACGCGAGGTCCAACGGGACGAAGGGGAGGCCGGCGGCGTGCGGGGCGGGCCGCCGGGCCACGCCCAGCACCTCGTGTCCCGCACGCGCGAACGCCGCGCTCACCTGTCGCCCGATACTGCCGGTCGCGCCCAGCACGGCGACCGTGCCGGTGCGGCGCGCGTCACGCGAGGTCTGCACCGCGTCCACCCCTCCTCGCTGTCCCGGCCGTCCTGGCTGTCCTCGATCGCCGCGGCCGCCGCCCGGCGCCGGTGTCACGGCTGCCGGTCGTCACGGGTGACCCGGCGTGCGCGCACCTTCAGTTCGCCGTCCACCCGCACCAGCACGTCGTCGCACACGCACATCAGATGCAGCCGGGGGCTGCCGCCCCGGGGCGTGGCGATGATCTGCGCGTACGAACGGACGGCCAGCTCGCCGTCCTCCCCCGGCCGGACCGCGACCATGCTGAGCAGGTGCCGGTGCACCTCGCCGGCCTTCGCCAGGGACGCGGCGGCCTCGGCGACCCCCGCGGCCAGCGCGGCCCGGCCGACGACGGGTTCGGGCAGCGAGGGCGGCGCGAACGATCCGTCCTCGGTGAAGGTCAGCGCCCAGCCCTCGCCGTCCCCGGCGTCCAGCAGGTGCATGTGGTGGGCGTAGAACTGCTGCACTTCGGCGTAGAGGGACTCGACCGACGACGAGGTTCCCATCGGCATGGCCACCGCGTCCTCCTCACATTGGTGCCGTTCGGGCGGGTCCGAACGGGCGGCACCCGCGAACGATTCCCGACGCCCTTCGACATCGGCTCGAACGCGACGGGCCGGACCCGAGCGAGACTTGAGCGCTTCTCCGTCCGCCCGGAGCACGATCTGGCCCGTCAGCGCGAGCGGTTCGGTACGGAGGAGGCCCGGGTGCGGTTGATCGACCTGTCATCGGCGGTGGACGCGGCGGCCTACGAACCGGACCCCGTGGTGCACGAGGTACTGACCCCTCGCGAGGGCGCGGAGCACATGAGCGCGGAGATGCGGACGCACTTCGGCCTCGACTTCGACCCGGACGAGCTGCCCGACGGGGAGTTCCTCTCCCTCGACCGGATCACGCTGACCTCGCACACCGGCACGCACGTCGACGCCCCGTCGCACTACGGCTCCCGGGCCGGGTACGGGGACGGCGTGCCGAAGCACATCGACCGGATGCCGCTGGAGTGGTTCTGCAACCCGGGAATCGTGCTCGACCTCACCGACGCGCCGACCGGCGCCGTCGGCGCGGAGCGGCTGGAGAAGGAGTTCGAGCGGATCGGCCGCACCCCGGCCCCGATGGACATCGTCCTGCTGCGCACCGGCGCCTCGGCGCGGGCGGGCACCCCGTCGTACTTCACCGAGTTCGCGGGGCTGGACGGGCCGGCCGTGCGCCTGCTGCTGGACCTGGGGGTGCGGGTGATCGGGACGGACGCGTTCAGCCTGGACGCCCCGTTCACCGACATCATCGAGCGGTACCGGCGCACGGGTGACCGCTCGGTGCTGTGGCCGGCCCATTTCGCGGGCCGGGACCGGGAGTACTGCCAGATCGAGCGGCTGGCGAACCTCGACGCCCTGCCCGCGCCGTACGGGTTCACCGTCGTGTGCTTCCCCGTGAAGATCGCGGGCGCGGGCGCGGGCTGGACACGGGCGGTCGCCATGGTCGACGAGTGACCGGGCCCCCTTCGACCGACACCGACAGGAGTGCAGATGTACGGACAGGAGCTGGCGGAGGTCTACGAGATCTTCTACCGCAGCCGGGGCAAGAACTGGCCGTCGGAGGCCGCCTACGTCACGGACCTGGTGCGGTCGCGGTGCCCGGGAGCGGACTCCCTGCTCGACGTGGCGTGCGGCACGGGGGCCCACCTGGAGACCTTCGAGACACTGTTCGAGCACACCGAGGGCCTGGAGATCGCCGAACCCATGCGGGAGCTGGCACACCAGCGGCTCCCGGAGGTGACGGTGCACCCCGGCGACATGCGCGCCTTCGACCTCGGACGGACCTTCGACGCGGTCGTGTGCATGTTCTGCGCCATCGGCTACCTGGGCACCGTGTCCGACATGAGGGACGCGGTGCGGTCGATGGCCCGGCACCTGCGCCCCGGCGGTGTGCTCGTCATCGAGCCCTGGTGGTTCCCCGAGGACCACGTCGAGGGCTACGTCGCGGGTGACCTCGGGCGGGAGAACGGCCGTACGGTGGCCCGCATCTCGCACTCGACCCGCCAGGGCCGCGCGACCCGCATGGAGGTGCGGTTCCTGGTCGGCGACCGCGACGGCATCAGAGAGTTCTCCGAGGTCGACGTCCTGACCCTCTTCACCAAGGACGAGTACCTCGCCGCGTTCACCGACGCGGGGTGCACCGTCGAGTTCCTCCCCGGCGACCCGACCGGCCGCGGTCTGTTCATCGGTGTACGGCAGTAGGACCCCAGCCAGGCGTACCGGAGACGAGCGGAGACACGACTCAGCCATGACCACTTACGTATGGGACTACCTGCGCGAGTACGAGAACGAGCGCGACGACATCCACGACGCCGTCGAGACCGTGCTGCGGTCCGGCCGCCTCGTGCTCGGCGCCAGCGGACGCGGCTTCGAGGAGGAGTTCGCCGCCTACCACGGCATCGGGCACGCGGTGGGCGTCGACAACGGCACCAACGCGATCAAGCTGGGGCTCCAGGCGCTCGGAGTGGGTCCCGGCGACGAGGTGATCACCGTCTCGAACACCGCGGCGCCCACCGTGGTGGCCATCGACTCCGTGGGGGCGACGCCCGTCTTCGTCGACGTCCACCCGGACACGTACCTCATGGACGTCGAGCAGGTGGCCGCCGCCATCACCCCGCGCACCACGTGCCTGCTCCCGGTACACCTGTACGGGCAGTGCGTCGACATGACGGCGCTGCGGGCCGTGGCGGACGAGCACGGCCTCCTGGTCTTCGAGGACTGCGCGCAGGCCCACGGCGCCCGCCGCGAGGGCCGGCTCGCCGGTACGTGGGGCGCCGCGGCGGGGTTCTCCTTCTACCCCACCAAGGTGCTCGGCGCCTACGGCGACGGCGGCGCCGTCATCACCCCGGACCCGGGGGTGGACGCCGCCCTGCGGCGGCTGCGGTACTACGGCATGGAGGAGCGGTACTACGTCGTCCAGACCCCGGGGCACAACAGCCGCCTGGACGAGCTGCACGCGGAGATCCTGCGCCGCAAGCTGCGCCGACTCGACACGTACGTCGAGGGCCGGCGCGCGGTGGCGCGCAGGTACGCCGAGGGACTCGCCGGCACCCCCCTGGTGCTGCCGTCGGTCGCACCGGGCAACGACCACGTCTACTACGTGTACGTCGTGCGCCACCCGCGGCGCGACGACATCATCGAGGCGCTGAAGAGCTACGACATCGAGCTGAACGTCAGCTACCCGTGGCCGGTCCACACCATGACGGGCTTCTCCCACCTCGGCTACGCCAAGGGGTCGCTGCCGGTCACCGAGGCCGCGGCCGGCGAGATCTTCTCGCTGCCCATGTACCCCTCGCTGGACCCCGCCGTGCAGGACAAGGTGATCGGCGCGCTCCACGACGTCCTGGGGGCGCTGTGAGTCCTGTCCCCACGGGGCGGGACGGCGCCGGGGGCCGCCGGGTCCGCATGGGCGTGCTCGGCTGCGCGGACATCGCGTTGCGCCGGATGCTCCCGGCCATCGCCGCGGCCGATACGGCCGAGCTGGTCGCGGTGGCCAGCCGGGACGCCGGGAAGGCGGAGCGGGCCGCGGCCCGGTTCGGGTGCGCCGGGGTCCGGGGCTACCGGGCCCTGCTGGAGCGGGACGACATCGACGCGGTGTACGTCCCCCTCCCGCCCGCGCTGCACTTCGAGCTGGTGGCCGAGGCCCTGGAGGCGGGCAAGCACGTGCTGTGCGAGAAGCCGCTGTGCACGACCCACGCGGAGGCCGCCGAGCTGATGGGGATGGCGCGGCGGCACCGGCGGATCCTCGCCGAGAACTTCATGTTCCTGCACCACTCCCAGCACGCCGGGGTCCGACAGCTCATCGACGCGGGCGCCATCGGCGAACTGGAGGTGCTGTCCGGCTCGTTCGGCGTACCGCCGCTGGATCCCGCGGGATTCCGGTACGCCCCCTCGCTCGGCGGCGGCGCGCTGCTGGACGTCGGCGTGTACCCGCTGCGGGCGGCGCAGATGTACCTGAACGGCGAGCCGGAGGTGCTGGCCGCCACCCTGCGGGTGGATGCCGCGACCGGGGTGGACGTGGCGGGTACGGTCCTGCTGTGCGCCCCCGACGGCGTGGCGGCGCAGCTCGACTTCGGTTTCCGGCACTCGTACCGCTCGCGCTACGCGCTGTGGGGCCGCGAGGGCCGGATCTCGGTGGAGCGGGCGTACACCCCGCCGGAGCAGTTGAAGCCGGTGGTCCGGCTCCAGCAGCAGGACCGGCTGACCGAGCTCGCGATGCCCGCGGACGACCAGGTGCGCAATGCGCTGGCCGCGTTCACCGGCGCTGTCCTCTGCGGCGGGGACGGCCCGGTCGGCGAAGCCGCGTCGCTCCTGCAGGCGCGGCTGGTCGAGGACGTCCGCAAGGCGGCCCGGGTCGTCACCGGCTGAACGGCCCCGCACGCCGCGGCGCACCGGCACGCGCCCTCACCCCGGTATGCCGCGGGGCCGGGCGCCGGCCGGCGCCGCGGGCCGCGCCGCCGGTGCCGTGGACGGTGCGGAGCCGTCCTGCAATACCCTGCGGGGAGCGTTCACGCCCTTGATCGTCCCGCTCCGAGAGGCCCGCCGCCCATGCGCGCACCCACGAGACCTTCCGCACCCGGCCGCGGAGCACTTCCGGATGCGGCGGCGCGCGGCCGCGTCCGCACCGATCGTGAGGACGCGTGATGTCCGGCTCCGCCGCGGGAGCCCCCGCGCGGCCGGCCCGCCGCTACGGGCGCCGCACCCTGCTGCCGCCCGTCGCCGCGTGGGTGGCCGCCAACCTCTTCACCTGGCTGATCGCGAAGCTGTCCGTGACCGGCGACGGGTCCAAGGTGGCCTTCTGGTCCACCGGAGGCCGCCAGCGCTGGGACTCCGGCCACTACCTCTCCATCGCCAAGACCGGCTACGAGATGTTCTGGTGCCGGGAGCGCTACGAGAACTTCCCCGACGTCATGTGCGGGAACGTCGCCTGGTTCCCCGGGTACCCCATGTCGGTCCGGGCGGTGTCCGCCACCGGGCTCTCCTACGAGATATCGGCTGTCGTCGTCACCGAACTCTGCCTGCTGGGCATGTTCGCGGTCCTGTGGTGGCTGCTCGGCTCGCGGCTCACGTGGGCGACGGGCCTCACCCTCGCCGTGGGCACGGTGTTCCCCGGCGGGATCTACTTCCATGCCACGTTCCCGATCGCCATGGGGACGCTGGCGCTGCTCGTCTGCGTCGTCGGGGTGAAGCGGGGCTCCTGGGCCCTGGCCGCCGCCGGCGGTTTCGTGGCGGCCTCCTGCCACCTCGTCGGGGCCGTCGCCGTCGGCATGCTGCTGCTGAGCGCGTTCTTCGCGTGGCAGGGGGACCCGCGGCCCAAGCGGTTCCTCAAGGCGGGCGCGTCGGCGGCCCTCGCCGGCTGCGGCGTGCTCTGGGCCAAGTGGCAGATGTGGCAGGGGACCGGCCGCTGGGACGCGTACGAGACCATCCAGGAGTCCAGTTACAAACAGGGCGACCTGCGTCAGCCGTTCGAAGAGATGGGCAAGGCCTACCAGTTCCCCTTCAGCGACTGGTACAAGCCCAAGGGCGACATGTCGTGGCTGGTGGAGCACGCTCTCGCCGCGCACCGGACCCAGCTCTGGCTGAACATCGCGTTCATCCTGCTGGTCCTGGTGACGGCCGCGTTCCTGCTCGTGCGCGACCGCCGGCTCGAAGTCGAGGAGTGGGCCGCGCTGCTGCTGACGGTGGCCGTCTTCCTGCTGCCGTTCTTCGCCGGTGCGCAGATGTCGTGGTACCGCAACCACGCGCAGATGTTCGTCGGGCTGATCCTGGTCGGGCGGATGCCCCGATGGGTCCAGGTACCACTGCTGGCCGCGTGCGCGGTGCAGTTCGCCCTCCTGGGGGCGATGTTCTTCGCCGGAGTGCTGGTGTAGCCGCGGGTCACTGCTTCTCCTCCTCCGTGTCCCGGGCGACGAAGTACGTGGGCCGGCCCTGGACGGCGGTGTAGATGCGGGCCACGTACTCCCCGAGCATGCCCACGCAGAACAGCTGGACGGCGCCGAAGAACAGCACCGTGATCATCAGGGAGGTCCAGCCGGGCAGGGTGTTCCCGGTGATGTGGACGGTGAGCGCCCAGACGAAGAACGCCAGGCAGACGAGGAGGCTGAGAGCGCCGATCGCCGTCGCCAGACGCAGCGGGAGGGCCGAGAAGCTGGTGACGCTGTCCAGCGCCAGCAGGACCATCTTGTGCAGGGGGTACTTGGTGGCGCCGGCCGCCCGCTCCTCGCGCTGGTAGGCGATGCGGCCGCTGCGGAAGCCGAGCGAGGGGATGAGCAGGCGGTAGATCTGCCCCTGGTCGGGCAGGGTCTTCAAGGTCTCCACGACGGACCGGGAGAGCAGCCGGAAGTCGCCCGCCTGGGCCGGGACGAAGGAGCCGGCCAGCCGGCGCATGAGCCAGTAGTAGGCGCCCGCCGTGCGGCGCTTGAAGCCCGTGTCGGTGGAGCGGTCGGCGCGGACGCCGTACACGATGTCCAGACCGTCCGCCCGGGCCAGGGCGAGCATGTCGGGGATGAGCTCCGGCGGGTCCTGGAGGTCCGCGTCGATGCTGACCACATGGGCGCCGCGGGCGCGGTGCAGGCCCGCGGTGAGGGCGGCCTGGTGGCCGCTGTTGCGCCGGAGGGTCACGACGCGCAGCTCGGGCCAGGCGGAGCGTACGCCCTCCAGCAGTTCGGGAGTCCGGTCCGTCGACCCGTCGTCGACGGCGAGGACCTCGTACGGTTCGCCGCATCCGTCCAGGATCGGCCGGAGCCGCGCCACCAGGACGGACAGGACCTCCTCCTCGTTGAAGACGGGCACCACGATCGACAGCGCGACCGTTCCCCTCCACGTGTCATACACAGCACTCATGATGGGGGAACGGCCGGGAGCGGGCAGGGAGGCGGGCCGGACGAAGCCGGCCCGTCCCCGTTCGGTCAGGTGTTCAGGAGGCGGTTGAAGAAGGACCGGTAGCGCTGCAGCGCCAGCCGCAGGTCCTCGGTCGCGACCTGCTCACCCTGGCTCCACTGGCCCTCCAGCCCCTGCTTGTGGTCGGAGAAGGTGCGGGCGAGGGTCTGCATCACCTCGGCGACGAGGGCGTCCGCGGACCTCACCGCGTCCTGCGGGTCGTCGACGAAGCGGCCCTGGATCTCGCTCCAGCTCTTGCGGTAGTCGGCGGTGTCCTGGGCGCCGAGCAGCGGCTCGTCGGTGCTGCGGTCCGCGCCGGTCGGTCCTGTGTCCGCCATGCGGTCCCCCGGGCTCTCGTCCCCGCGCCCGCCGATCTCGTTCCCGTCCTCGTCGGTGGCCGTCTCCCAGGTGGCCTCCCCCGGGTACACGGGCGGTGTGCGGCCGCCGGTCGTCCCGTCGCCGAATTCCGAGGCGCCCGTACCCGTGTCCGTGCCCGTGTCCGTACCGGCGCCCGTGGCCGGGGTCGGGTTGGCGATGTCCTCCGTCGTGATGCCGGCCTCGCCGGCCCGCTCGTCGTCGCTTCCGTGGTTGCGCATCTCAACGGCTCCTCTGGTCACTCAGCAGGTCGTCGAACAGAGCGCGGTAGTGCACCATCGCTCCGCGGAGTTCCTCGGTGGTCGTGCGGTGGTCGGCGGTGCGCACCTTGACGTCGTGGGCGGCCCGGTAGTGCTCCAGGGTGCGGCCGTGCTCGACCGAGAGGTCGCGCAGCGCGCCGTCGTAGTCGTCCGTGGGGTAGCCGCGCTCGCGCATCAGGCGCGACACCAGTTCGTCGGCCTCCTGCACGGAGCCCTCCGGCCGGTCCACGAAATGCTCCTGGACCACGCTCCACTCGCCGGCGTACAGGTCGCGCCGTTCGGGGGGCAGCTCCTTGATCTCCAGCTTGTCGTGCCGTTCCTCGCGGGCGCGCAGCTCGCGCTCGGCGGCCCTGCGGCCGCCCTCCGCCTCGACCGTGCGGTCGTACTCGGGTCCGAACCTGTCCTGCAGGTGCCGTCGGCGCGTGGACATCCACAGTGCGACAGCGAGCGCGATCACTACGACCGCTGCGACAACGATGAGGACGACGAGCGTACTGGTTGACATGGCTGGCCTCCATCCCGGGGCCTCGTCGGATACGTTCACGCGTCTGCGCCGCGCCTACCCGGCCGGGCACGGCTCAAGCGGCGGGCCCGGCACCGATGTGCCGGTCCGCGGGGCGCGGGTGGTCCGGCACCGGTCGGAGCCGCCGGTCTCCCGCGGACACGCGTCTGCCCCCGTACGGCGGCGGTCAGACGTCGAGGGCCGCCAGCACGCGGTCGGGCGTCAGGGGCAGGCTGCGCAGACGCCGTCCCGTGGCGTGGCACACGGCGTTGCCGATCGCGGCCGCCGTCCCGACGATCCCGATCTCCCCGATGCCCTTGCTGCCCATGGGGTTGAGGTGCTTGTCGTGCTCGTCGATCCAGTGGGCCTCGATGTCGGGCACGTCCGCGTTCACCGGTACGTGGTAGGCGGCCAGGTCGCTCTCCGTGAAGTCCCCGTGGACCGGGTCGACGGTGCTCTGCTCGGTCAGCGCCATGCCGAGGCCCATCACCATGGCGCCGACGAACTGGGACCGGGCCGTCACCGGGTTGAGGATGCGGCCGGCGGCGAACACGCCGAGCAGGCGGCGGACGCGGACCTCCCCGGTGACCGTGTCGACCTGGACGTCGGCGAAGTGGGCGCCGAACGCGTGGCGGGCGTACGGCGACTTCTGCGCTGTCGACTGGGCGGTGTCCGCGGACGCGGACAGTCCCGCGGCGGGGATCGGGCCGTGGTGGCGGGCGAGGCGCGCGACCAGCGCGTCGCAGGCGTCGTGCACCGCCCAGCCCCAGGAGGCGGTGCCGCTCGAACCGCCCGCGAGGGCGGCCGGCGGCAGCCCGGTGTGGCCGACGGCCACGGTCACGGCCCCCAGCGGGACCTGGAGCGTGTCGGCCGCGACCTGGGCGAGGACGGTGCGCGCCCCGGTCCCGATGTCGGTGGCGCCGACCTCGACCACGTAGGTGCCGTCGGGCCGGGCGTGGGCGCGGGCGGTGGAGGGGGCCACGAGGTACGGGTACGTGGCCGCGGCCACCCCCGTCCCGCACAGCAGCGGTCCGTCCCGGCGCGGCGTGCGCAGCGAGGCCCAGCCGAAGCGGTCGGCGCCCTCGCGCAGGCACTCCACGAGGTGGCGGCTGCTGAAGGGGCGGCCGCTGTCGGGTTCCTCGGCGGGTTCGTTGCGGACGCGCAGCTCGACCGGGTCGAGGCCGAGGGCGTCGGCCAGTTCGTCCATGGCGGATTCGAGCGCGTACATGCCGGGGGCCTCCCCCGGGGCGCGCATCCAGGAGGGTGTGGGCACGTCCAGGGCGACGGCCCGGTGGGTGGTACGGGTGTCGGCGACGGCGTACATGACGCGGCCGGGTACAGCGGCCTGCTCGACGAACTCCCTGACCCGGGAGGTGTGGGTGGTGACCTCGTGGGTGAGCGCCGTGAGGGTGCCGTCCGGGCGGGCGCCGAGGCGGACGCGGTGGAGGGTGGGAGCGCGGTGCCCGACCGCGGCGGGCAGCTGGCGCCGGGGCAGGGCGCAGGTGACCGGGCGGCCCGAGTGCCGTGCGGCCATCGCGGCCAGGACCACGTGCGGGCGCGGTGTGCCCTTGGAGCCGAAGCCCCCGCCCACGTGCTCGGAGACCACCGTGATCCGCTCCTCGGGGAGGTCGAGGAGGGAGGCCAACGCGGAGCGGACCGGCCCGGCTCCCTGGCTGGAGTCGTGCACGGTGAGGTGGCCCCGCCCGGCGTCCCACTCGGCGGTGGCCGCGTGCGGCTCCATGGGGTGGTTGTGGAGCGGCGGCACCGTGTACGAGCAGTCCACCCGCACGGGCGCGGCGGCGAAGGCGGCGTCCGGGTCGCCCTGTTCCCGGTGCGCGGGGTGTCCGCCGTTGGCCTCCTCGGGGGTGTAGGCGCCGGGGTGGTCGGTGCGCAGGCCGGTGTCGTGCTCCTCGGTTGCGTAGCTGACCCGCACCTCGGCGGCGCCGGCCCGGGCGGCTTCCGGGGACTCCGCGATCACCAGTGCCACGTACCAGCCGCGGTGCGGTACCGCGGTGTCCTGGAGCACCTGGAGCGTGGGGTCGTCGGAGGGTCCGAGCCGGGGCGCGTTGTAGGGGGTGAGGACGTCGAGCACGCCGGGGAGCGCGAGGGCCGCCTGGGCGTCCACGGCGGTGACGCGGCCGCGGGCGACGGTGGCGGGCACGGGCCGGGCGTGGACCCGGCCGGGCGGAGCGTGGTCGGCCGCGTACCGTGCGACGCCCGTGACCTTCTCCGGCCCCTCCGCCCGGTCGGCGGGGGTACCGAGTGCCGCGTACCGCATGGGTGTGCTCCTCGTGGTGGTGTCGGCGCCGTCCGTCAGGAGGCGGCGGGGGGCCGCTGCGCGCGCCGGACGAGCGTGGCGAGCGCGTCGCACGCGAGGCGTTCGGCGAGGGGGATCTTGTACGCGTTGTCGCGCAGCGGCCGGGCCTGCGCGAGCTCCGCCCGTACGGCCTCCCGCACGGCGTCGGCCGTGGGCTCGGCTCCGGTCAGCCGGGCCTCGGCGGTGGCGGCCCGCCAGGGCCGGTGGGCGAGGCCGCCGAAAGCGAGGGCGACGCGCCGCGCGCGGCCGTCCTCCAGCTCCAGGACGGCGGCGACGGAGGCGAGCGCGAAGGCGTAGGAGGCCCGGTCGCGGGCCTTGCGGTAGAGGGAGGCCGCGCCGGGGGCGGCGGCGGGCAGGAGGACGGCGGTGACGATCTCCCCGTCGCGGATGGCGGTGTCGCGCTCGGGGCGGTCGCCGGGCAGCCGGTGGAACGCCGTGGCCGCGACCGTGCGGGTGCCCTCCTGCCCGTACAGCTCGACGGTCGCGTCGAGCGCGGCCAGGGCCACCGCCATGTCGGAGGGGTTCGTGGCGATGCAGTGGTCCGAGTGGCCGAGGACGGCGTGGTCGCGGTGGACGCCGTCCCGGGCGCCGCAGCCGGAGCCGGGCTCGCGCTTGTTGCAGGGTTTGGAGACGTCCTGGAAGTAGGGGCACCGGGTGCGCTGGAGCAGGTTGCCGCCCGTGGTGGCGACATTGCGCAGCTGTCCGGAGGCCCCGGCCAGCAGTGCCTGGGAGAGGGCGGGGTAGCGCGCCCGTACGAGGGGGTGCGCGGCCACGTCGCTGTTGCGGGCGGCGGCGCCGACGCGCAGCGTCCCGTCGGGCAGCTCCTCCACCTCGTGCAGCGGGAGCCGGGAGAGGTCGATGAGGTGGCTGGGCGTCTCGACGCCCAGCTTCATCAGGTCGACCAGGTTGGTGCCGCCGCCGAGGTAGCGGGCGTCCGGGCGGCCGGCGTGGACGGCGGCGGCCTGCTGGAGGGAGGTGGCCCTCGTGTAGTCGAAGGGCTTCACGCGATCACGTCCGTCACGGCGTCGACGATGCGGGGGTAGGCGCCGCAGCGGCACAGGTTGCCGCTGAGCCGCTCCCTGATCTCCGGGGCCGTCAGTGGTACGGGGCCCGGTTCGGCCAGGGATTCGGCGGGGGTGGCGTGCGAGGGGTGCCCGGCGGCGGCCTCCTCGATCGCTCCGGCGGCGGAGCAGAGCTGGCCGGGCGTGCAGAAGCCGCACTGGTAGGCGTCGCGGCGCAGGAAGGCCCGCTGGAGCGGGTGCAGACCGTCGCCCGCCGCGCCGGGGCCGTCCGCGAGGCCCTCCACCGTGGTGATGTCGGCGCCGTCCTGGGCCACGGCGAGCAGCAGGCAGCTGTTCGCCCGCCGCCCGTCGACCAGGACCGTGCAGGCGCCGCACTGGCCGTGGTCGCAGCCCTTCTTCGCCCCGGTCAGGTCCAGGTGCCCCCGCAGGGCGTCGAGCAGGGTGACCCGGTGGTCCAGCCGCAGCACGTGGCTCGTGCCGTTGACCCGCAGGGTGACGCGGGAGCTCGGGACCGGGGCCGCTTCGTGCGCCGCGCCGGTACCCGTACCGGTCGGTTCGTCCTGCCGGGCGTCAGCGTCACTCGCCACCGTGTCCTCCGTCCGTGCCCGCACCGGGCCGCCGTCCCGTCTCGTGCACAGCCTGGACCATCGGGCCCGCTCCGGCATCCCGAGGGGCCGGGCCCCCCGCCGCCTCAGGCATCGGCGGCGGTGGCGCCGGTGAGCAGGGAGACGAGTTCCGGCACGCCGCCCTCGGCCAGGGCGCGGCGCTGGCGGTCGGCGGGAGTCCCCTCGCGCAGGAGGCGGTGGACGAGGGCGCTGGTCTGCCGCAGGTCCCCGGCGTCCTCCAGGGCGGGGGTGATGTGCCGCAGGAGGGAGCACAGCACGTCGCCGCTGCTGCGCGGGCGGCCCAGCGGATCGACCAGGGTGGCGTTCAGGCCGTGCCGGGCCGCGTGCCACAGGCCGGCCCGTACCACCTCGGGGGCGGGCGCGGGCGGCGGGGCGCCCGCCTCCTCCTCGGCGATCGCCGTGGCGACCAGCGCGCGGACGATCCCGGCGAGCATCACGGCGTCGTCGGCCCGCAGCTGCACGTCCGGGCACCGCACCTCGATGGTGGGGTAGCGGTCGGACAGGCGCGCCTGCCAGTACGCCTGGCCGCGGTCGGCGATGACACCGGAGTCCACCAGTGCGTCCAGCCTGCGTTCGTAGTCGGCCGGCCCGTCGAAGTGGGGCGGCGGACCGCTGACCGGCCAGCGGCCGAACACGATGGTGCGCCAGCTCGCGAACCCGGTGTCCTGCCCGTCCCACAGGGGCGAGTTGGCGGACATGGCCAGCAGGGTCGGCAGCCAGCCGCCGATCCGGTTCAGCACCGCGACCCCCGTCTCCCGGTCGGGAATCGCGACGTGGACGTGCATCCCGCAGATCAGGTGCTCGTCCACCAGCTGCCGGGCCTCCCCCTCCATCCGCAGGTAGCGGGGCCTGGGTGTGACGGGGACGGGCCCGGCACCCCGCAGGGGCGCCGCGCCCGTGGCCGCGATCCGGCAGCCGTTCGCCTCGGCGGCGGACGCCAGCGCGTGCCGCAGGCGCAGCAGGTGGCCGCCCACTTCCTCCAGGGTCGAGCACACCGGGGTGGCCACTTCGATCTGGGCCTGCAGCAGCTCGTCCTGGACCTCGGCGCGCTCGGCGAGGAGCCCGCGGCCGGCCGTGCGGCGCACGCCCTCCACGAGGGGAGCGGGAAGCCCTGTGGCCTCGTCCACCAGCAGGTACTCTTCTTCGACACCAAGCGTGATCACGGTCTGCGGCTACCCGGGCCAGTCATGATCACGCCCGCTCCGGTGTACGCTCCCGGCGGATCTCAGGCGGCGGGCACGCGGGAGAAGGGGCCGTGGTCGAGCCCGGCCAGGAGATCGGCCGGGTCGCTGTGGACGGCGACCGCACCGGCCTCCTCCAGGTCCGCCCGGGGGATCCCGCCGCACAGCAGGCCGACGGCCGTCACCCCGGCCCGGGTGGCCGCCTTCATGTCCCACACCGAGTCCCCGACGAACACCGCGCGCTCGGGCGGTACGTGCGCCAGTTCGAGGGCGTGCAGGACGGGATCGGGCGCGGGTTTGCCCCGCTCGACGTCGTCGGAGCTGGCGGTGTCGGTGAGGGCGTCGTCCGCGCCGATGGCTGCGCGCAGGGCCCGCAGCTCGCGGTCCTGGGCCGAGGTGACGAGGACGACCTTCCATCCGGCTCCCGCGAGGGCGCGCAGCAGGTCCGCGGCCGCGTCGAAGGCGAGGAAGCGGTCGAAGTACGTGGCGTAGAGGGTGTCGTGGGCGGCGCTGAGGCTCTCGTCGGCGCCCTTGTCCCGGTCCTCGCCGAGGAGGTGGGCGATGAGGTCCTCGCCGGGCAGGCCGATGGCCCGGTGGACGGCGTGCATGGGCACGCGGTGCCCCGCCTGGCGCAGGGCCTCCCACCAGCACGTGACGTGCAGGTGGTTGGTGTCGGTGAGCGTACCGTCGACGTCGAACAGGGCGGCGCGGTCCATGGCGGCGTCCTCACAGGTTCCGCAGGGCGGGCAGCAGCTTCTGCTCGGCCCACTCCAGGTACGGCTCCTGGTGGCCGCCGCCGATCTGGACCAGGGCGACCTCGGTGAAGCCCGCCTCCGCGTAGGGGCGTACCGCCTCGACGAACTCGTCCACGTCGTCGCCGCAGGGGAGGGCCTCGGCGACGTCCTCGGGCCGGGTGAACTGCGAGGCCTGGTCGAAGGAGGCGGGTCCGGGCAGCTCCGCGTTGACCTTCCACCCGCCGAGCGCCCAGCGGAACTGCTCGTGCGCCCGGGCCACCGCGGCGCCCCGGTCCGGGTCGTAGCAGACGGGGAGCTGGCCGACGCGCGGCTTGCCCGCGCCGCCGTGGGCGTCGAACTGCTCCAGCAGCTCCGGTTTGGGCTCGGTGGCGATGACGAGGTCGCCGAGCCGGCCGGCGAGCTCGCAGGAGCGGGCTCCGGAGACGGCGATCCCGATCGGCGGCGGCTCGTCGGGCAGGTCCCAGAGTTTGGCGTTCTCGACGTCGAAGTGGGCTCCGTGGTGGCTCACGTACTCCCCGGAGAACATCCGCCGGATGATGTCGACGGCCTCTTCCAGCATCTCCAGGCGTACGTGGGCGGCGGGCCAGCCGGCGCCGACGATGTGCTCGTTCAGGTTCTCGCCCGAGCCCAGTCCGAGCCGGAACCGGCCCTCGGACAGGATCTGGAGGGTGGCCGCCTTCTGCGCGACCACCGCGGGGTGGTAGCGGAAGGTCGGGCAGGTCACGTAGGTCATCAGGGGGATCCGGGAGGTCGCCTGGGCGGCGGCGCCGAGGACGCTCCACGCGTAGGGGGCGTGCCCTTGCGAGTCCAGCCACGGGAAGGAGTGGTCCGAGATGACCGAGAAGTCGAACCCGGCCCTCTCCGCCCCCACCACGTGGGACACCAGCTCACGGGGGCCGGCCTGCTCGGTCATCATCGTGTATCCGATTCGCACCATATGGCTCGCCTTACCGCTGGGACGGCGCTCGAAACCCCCTGCCACCCGGGTGGCCCCCGCGGAGGGGGGCCCGGCTCACTCCGGCAGGGTGGGCGCAATCTTCGCGGCGTGCACGACCAGCCGCCCGATGCGCGTCTCGTGGTTGGACGCCGTCGCGCTGCAGTCCGCGACGCTCTCGGGCCGCGCGTCATGGAGGTACCAGGTGGTGAGCGGGGTGCTCTCCCCGGCCCCCACCTCCTCGATCCTGACGTGGCGCGGCATGCGCGAACCCTCCGCCGAGAGGGCCCACTCCTCGGCGTTCGGCACGTCCGTCAGGACGCAGTCGTCCAGGGTGAGGGTGAGCTCCTGGCCGGGCAGGCCGAGGTCGCCCTGGGGGCCGAGGCCCGTGATCTCACCGCAGGTGAAGCGCTCTCCGCGCACGGTGACGTAGTAGCTGCTGCGCGTCTTTACATCCGAATCCGTCATGACCACTCGCCTGCCCCGGCGGCGCCGGTCCAGACAGCACGGCGGCCGCGGAATCGCGCGCCCGGCCCGCCCCCGGCTACTGCCAGTCGTCCCACGGCGGCACCGACTCGTCGTGCGGGTCGAAGGGGGGTTCGTCCGGGTCCGGAGCCGCGTGGCGCGCAGCCGGTACGGGCGCGGGGGCCCGGGCGGGCGCGGGGGCTCGGGCGGGCGCGGGCGCCAGGGCGGGCGGGGCGTCGGCCGGCTCGGCCGCGTCGCGCTGCGCCAGGGTGTCCAGGACGCCCTGTCCGTACTTGGCGAGCTTGGCCTCGCCGACTCCGCCGATGGTGGCGAGCTCCTCCACCGTGGCGGGGAGCCGGGTCGCGATCTCGCGCAGCGTCGCGTCGTGGAAGACGACGTACGCGGGCACGCCCTGCTCGCGCGCCGTCGCGGCCCGCCAGGCGCGCAGGGCCAAGAAGACGGGCTCGGCCGCGGCCGGCAGGTCGACCGGTACGCGGGCGCCCTTCCCGGAGCGCGACCCGGACTCCTTGCGGGGCGAGCCCACGGCCGCCTTCTCCTTGCGCATCGAGACGCTGCGGCTGCCTCCCAGCACCTCGGCGCTGCCGTCGGTCAGCACGAGCGTCCCGTAGTCGCCCTCCACCGCCAGCAGCCCCTGCGCCAGCAGCTGGCGCACGACCCCGCGCCACTCCGCCGTGCTCAGCTCCGCCCCGACGCCGAACACGGACAGGCCGTCGTGGTCGAACTGGATGACCTTGGCCGTCTTCTTGCCCTGGAGGATGTCGATGACCTGTCCGGCGCCGAACTTCTGGCGCCGTTCCTTCGCCAGCCGCCACACGGTGGACAGCAGCTTCTGCGCGGCGACCGTCCCGTCCCAGGACTCGGCCGGCGTCAGGCAGGTGTCGCAGTTGCCGCACGGCTCGCCCGACTGCCCGAAGTACGCCAGCAGCCGCGTACGACGGCAGTGGACCGTCTCGCACAGCGCGAGCATGGCGTCCAGGTGCATGCCCAGGGACCGGCGGTGCGCCTCGTCGCCCTCGGAGCCCTCGATGAGCTTGCGCTGCTGGACCACGTCCTGCAGGCCGTAGGCCAGCCAGGCCGTGGCCGGCTCTCCGTCGCGGCCGGCCCGGCCGGTCTCCTGGTAGTAGCCCTCGACCGACTTCGGGAGGTCGAGGTGGGCCACGAAACGCACGTCCGGCTTGTCGATGCCCATGCCGAAGGCGATCGTGGCCACCACCACGACCCCGTCCTCCCGCAGGAAGCGCGCCTGGTTCGCCGCACGCGTACGGGCGTCCATGCCGGCGTGGTAGGCCACGGCGTCGATGCCCTGTTCCACCAGGAAGGCCGCGGTCTTCTCCACCGAGGCGCGGGAGAGGCAGTAGACCACCCCGGCGTCCCCGTCGTGCTCGGTCCGGATCAGCTCCAGTACCTGCTTGAGCGGGTTGCCCTTGGCGACGATGCGGTACTGGATGTTCGGCCGGTCGAAACTGGCGACGAAGTGCTTGGCGTCCGCGAGGTTCAGCCGCGTCACGATCTCGGCGTGGGTGGCCTCGGTGGCCGTCGCGGTCAGCGCGATCCGCGGCACCTTCGGCCAGCGCTCGTGCAGCATGGACAGCGCCAGGTAGTCGGGCCGGAAGTCGTGGCCCCACTGGGCGACGCAGTGCGCCTCGTCGATCGCGAACAGCGACACCCTGCCCCGGTCGAGCAGGCGCTGGGTGCTCTCCGTGCGCAGCCGCTCGGGAGCCAGGTACAGCAGGTCCAGCTCGTCGGCGAGGAAGGCCTGCTCGACGGCCCGCCGCTCCTGCGCGTCCTGCGTCGAGTTGAGGAAGCCGGCCCGCACGCCGAGGGCGGTGAGCGCGTTCACCTGGTCCTGCATCAGCGCGATGAGCGGCGAGACCACGACGCCCGTGCCCTCTCTGACCAGCGCGGGGATCTGGTAGCAGAGCGACTTGCCGCCGCCGGTCGGCATCAGCACGAGGGCGTCGCCGCCGCCCACCACCTGCTCGATGATCTCCCGCTGCTCGCCACGGAAGGAGCTGTACCCGAACACGCGGTGCAGTACCTGCGAAGCGTCGGAGGTCTCGGGGGAAGCGTCGGGGAGGGCCATCCGAGAAGCCTATCGGCACTCGCCGACACCCCGCCGCCACGTCCCGGTAGCTGTGGACGGGCAGCCCCGCGGGCGCCTGTCAAGTGACGAACAGCCGGGACTACGGCCGCCGCGCCGCGCGGGGGACGGTGGAGGCCGACCGTCCAGCGGGAGCCGGCCGCCCGGGCCACGACGACAAGGAAGCCCTTCCATGAGTGACATCGCCATCACCGGTCTCGGCTGTCGCCTCCCCGGTGCCCCCGACATCCGCGCCTACTGGAAGCTCCTGCTGAGCGGGGAGCGGCAGTTCGGCCCGGTCCCGGCGGAGCGCTGGAACCACGCGGCCTTCCACGCGCCGGGCGACCCGTCCGCGCCGCACGCCGCGTACACCGACCAGGTCGCCTTCCTCCCGGCCGTGGACCGCTTCGACGCCCTGCACTACGGGGTACCGCCCGCCCGCGCCCGGGCCATGGACCCGCAGCACCGCCTGATGCTCGACGTCGTCCGCGAGGCCCTCGACGACGCGGGGCTGGGCCGCGGGGACTTCGACCGCGAGAACACCGGGGTCTTCGTGGGCATGTCGGTGTCCGACTACAAGGACCTGATGACGGCCCCCGTCCGGGCGCTGGCCCTGGCCGACGCGTCACGGGCGGCGGACCGGCCCGACGGCACGGGCGCCGCCGGGGAGCCGGCGGACGGGCTCGGCACGCTGCCCGCCTTCGCCCTGCCGGGGAGCCTGCTCAACATGGCCGCCGGCACCGTGAGCCGGCAGTTCGACCTCGGCGGCCCCAGCTTCGCCGTGGACGCCGCCTGCTCCGGCTCGCTCGTCGCCCTCGACCAGGCCATCGCGCACCTGCGCCGGGGCACCTGCACGACCGCCGTCGTGGGCGGCGTGTACCTCAACCTCACCCCCGACACCCTGGTCGGCTTCTCCAGGATCCGCGCCCTGTCCGCCACCGGGGTGTGCCGGCCGTTCGACGAGCAGGCCGACGGCTTCGTCCTCGGCGAAGGCGCCGGCGCCGTGGTCGTGCGGCCGCTCGCCGACGCGCTCGCCGACGGCGACCGCGTCTACGCCGTGATCAAGGGCATCGGCTCCGCCAACGACGGCGCCTCCCCCGGGCCGCTCGCCCCGACCGCCGAAGGCCAGCTGCGCGCGATGCGCCGGGCCTACGACGACGCGGGCCTGGCCCCCTCGTCCGTGGGCTTCCTGGAAGCCCACGGCACCGGCACCACCGTAGGAGACCGGGCCGAGGTCGAGGCGCTGCGCCGACTGCGCACCGAGCACCCCGACGAGGATCCCGGTCTGTGCTATCTCGCCTCCGGCAAGGCCCTGATCGGGCACTCCCTGTCAGCGGCGGGCATCGCGGGGCTGATCAAGACGGCCCTGGTCGTCCACCACCGCACGATCGTGCCCCAGCCGGACACCGCCCCCCACCCCGACCTGGGCGTCTCCGCCGCCGGCCTGCGCTTCGCCGACACCGCGCGGCCCTGGCCCGGTGGCGGCGCCGCCCCGCGGCGGGCGGCCGTCAGCTCCTTCGGCTTCGGCGGCACCAATGTGCACGTGGTCCTGGAGGAGCGGCCCGCCCCGGCCGCCGGCCACTTCTCGGTGCGCACGGAGAGCACCGGGCCCCAGCTCGTCCTGCTCTCGGCCGGCAGCCGCGAACTGCTGGACGAGCACATCGGCGAGGTACTCGACGCACTGGACCACGCACCCCGCGTACCGCTCGCGGCCCTGGCCCACACCCTGGGCGGGCGCCGGCCGCTGGCCGCCCGGCTCGCGATCGTGGCCGGCGACACGGACGAGTTCACGCAGCGGCTGCGCCACGCCCACCGGCAGCTCGCCGCCGGCGCCGGACGCGACCCCGGTGACGGCACCGGAGGCGATCTGGGCGACGGCGCCTTCGCGGCCGACGCCCCCCTGCCGGCGGCGCGGCGCCGCATCGCCTTCCTCTTCCCCGGGCAGGGCAGCCAGCGGCCCGGCATGATGCGGGACCTCCATGAGAGGTTCCCCGGCTTCCGGGCGGCCCTCGCCGCCCTGGGGGCCGTGGCCCGGCGGGACACCGGCGTGGATCCCGCCGACCTGCTGTACGGCGAGGCCTCGGCCGTCCGGGGCGACGCACGGGAGACGGTGCAGCGGCTCGCCGCCACGGACGTGTGCCAGCCCCTGCTCGGCAGTGTCCAGCTGGCCGCGACCCGCCTCCTCGCCGACTGCGGCATCGGCCCCGACCTCGCCCTCGGCCACAGTGTCGGGGAGTTCGCCGCGGCCGCGGCGGCCGGAGCGCTCACCGCCGAGGACACCGTCCGCCTGCTCGTCCGCCGGGGTACGGCCCTGCGGCAGGCCGAGAACGGCCTGCGGGGCGGGATGCTCGCCGTACAGAGCGACAAGGAGACCTGCCGCCGGCTCAGCAACGGCATCGACGACGTGTGGCTGGCCTGTTTCAACCAGCCGCACCAGGTCGTGGTCAGCGGCACCCCGCACGGGCTGGCCGCCATGCGCGAGGCCTGCGCCGAAGCCGGGATCGTCACGGTGGCACTGGACGTGTCCGGCGCCTTCCACTCGCCGCGGCTGGCCACGGCCGAGGAGTCCATGCGCGCCGACCTCGCGGCCCACCCCGTGAGCAGCCCGGTGCTGCCGTTCGTCTCGACGGTGAACGCCCAGGTCTGCACCGATCCCGGCCTGCTGCGTGAGCTGTGGGCCCGGCACGCGTCCACACCGGTCCACTTCGGCGACGCCGTCGGCACCGCCTACGACCAGGGAGCCCGCGTCTTCCTCCAGGTGACCGGCGGCAGCTCGCTCCTCAGCTCGGTCCGCCGCAGCCTCGCCGGCCGCGTCGACGTGCACCTCGTGCCCGTCACCGGCCCGGCGCCGGACAACGGGCGCAGCCTCGTCCTGGCCCTCGCCCGGCTCGCCGTCCTGGGCGCCCCGGTCGACCCGCGCGCCCTGGTCCCCAGGGAGGACCGCCGCCTGCTGGACCTGCCGGTGGCGAGGCTCGACGGCCAGTCCTACTGGGTCCCGAGCCGGCGCCCCGCACCGAAGGCCCCCTCCGCGGACCCGACGACCGCACCCGCTCCCTCCCCGGGCCCGGCCACCGCACCCGCTCCCTCCCCGGGCCCGGCCACCGCACCGGCTCCCGCCACTCCCGTCCCGACCCCGCCCGCCCCTCCCGAGGAGACCCCGATGCAACACCGGACGAACGACGTGCCGAACCACCCGACCGGCGACCCGGCGAACGACCCGATGGCCGATCTGCTCCGGCTGGTCCAGCAGCAGGTCGCTCTGATGTCCCGCCTCACCGGCACGCTCCCCGCGGAACCCCCGGTTCCTCCGGCCACCGCCGCGGTCTCCGTTGCTCCCGAGGCCTCCGTGGCTCCTGAGGTTCCTGTGCCCCCTACGGCCCCTACAGCCCCAGCGACCCCTGTGACCCCCATAGCCCCCGTGACCCCCATAGCCCCCGAGGCCCCCGAGACCCCCGCCGCCCCCGCCTCCCAGCCGTCGCCCGCCGCGGGCACCGGCGGGGTCGGGGACTCCGTACGTGCGCACGTGGCCCGGATCAGCGCGTTCCCGGTGGGGTATCTGAACGACGGCCACCTGCTCGTCGAGGAGCTCGGTTTCGACTCGCTGATGCTGACCGACCTGTTCGCCTCCCTCGCCCGGGCGCACCCGGGGTGGACCCCCGACGAGAGGGCGGCCGACCGCCCGACGGTCGGCGGCGTCGCGGCGATGGTCGCGGCCTCAGCGGGCCCGGCGAGCGCAGCGGCCCCAGACGGCACGGCAGACGCAGCGGGCGCCGCCGGCGTCGCGCCGACTGCCGTCCCCGAGCCCCGCGCCGAGGCACCGGCCACGCCGCCCGCCGTCCCGCGCACGGAGCGGCCCGCACCGGCCGCCGCCACTCCCCGGCCGGACGAGCGGCACACCCGGATCGAGCACTTCCCCGAGGTCGCCGCCCACAGCGAGCGCCTCGCCACGCTCGACCGCCTGGGGCTGCCCAATCCGTACTTCCTCGTCCACGAGGGCGCCATGACGGACACCACGGTCGTCGACGGCCGGGAACTCGTCTCCTTCTCCAGTTACAACTACCTGGGCATGGCGACGCACCCCCGGGTCAACGAGGCCGCCAAGGAGGCGATCGAGCGCCACGGCACGTCGGTGTCCGCCAGCCGGCTCCTCTCGGGCAGCCGTCCGCTGCACCTGGAGCTCGAAACCGAACTCGCCGACCTGCTCGGATGCGAATCCGCGATCACCCTGGCCAACGGCCACGCCACCAACGTCACGGTGATCGGGCACCTCGTCGGGCCGGGCGACCTCGTCGTCCACGACTCCCTCGCCCACGACAGCATCCTGCAGGGGTGCAAGCTCTCCGGCGCGACCCGGCGGCCGTTCCCGCACAACGACGCGGCCGCCCTGGACGCGCTCCTCGGGCAGGTCCGGTCCCAGTACCGGCGGGTACTCGTCGTCATCGAGGGCGTCTACAGCATGGACGGGGACATCGCCGACCTCCCCGCCCTCGTCGAGGTCAAGGACAGGCACGGCGCCCTGCTGATGATCGACGAGGCGCACAGCATCGGGACGATCGGCGCGACGGGCCGCGGCGTCGGCGAGCACGCCGGCGTTGACCGCCGGGCCGTCGACCTGTGGTCGGGCACGCTGTCCAAGGCCCTGGCGAGCTGCGGCGGATACGTCGCCGGCAACCGCGCGGTCGTGGAGTACCTGCGCTACACCGTTCCGGGCTTCGTCTACAGCGCGGGCATGACCCCGGCCGACACGGCGGCGTCTCTGGCCGCCGTGCGGCTGCTGCGTGCCGAACCGGAGCGCGTGACCCGGCTCACGGAGAACGCCGCGCTGTTCGCCCGGCTCGCACGCGAGGCGGGCATCGACATCGGGGACAGCCGGGACACACCGATCGTCCCGTGCATCGTCGGGGACTCACCGCGGACCCTGCGGCTCGCGGAGGCCCTCTTCCGGCGGAACATCAGCGTCAACCCGATCCTCCACCCGGCCGTCCCCGAGGAGGCGGCCCGGCTGCGCTTCTTCGTCACCTGCGAGCACACCCCCGACCAGATCCGCCAGGCCGTGACCGCGCTGGCGCACGAGCTCCGGCACCTGGACACGGCCCCCGTCGCGTGACCCGCACCGCCTCCCCGTACGCCGGGCGCGTCCGGGGAGGCCGTGCGTTGGTGCTCACTGCCCCGCCGGATCATGCTGGTCTGAGGGACCCCTGGCCGTGCGGGCTGCCGTGGAGCGGCGACAGGACTAGCGAGGGCGAGATGAGCGGCGATGGAGCAACTTCCCACCTCACCCGGTGAGCGGCCGACGGATACGAGCGCCCCGCGCGAGCCGGCGTACACGGCCACGGCCACCGTCAGCGGGCAGGGCATCGTGACCGAGTGGAGCGACGACGCCCGTCGCCTGCTCGGCTACCCGCCCTCCGAGGTCGTGGGGCTCCCCGTCGGCCGGCTGCTCGCCGACGGCGGCGACACCGGACGCCGGACCCCGCCGGGGCAGGACCGGTGGAGCGGCACCGTGGCGCTGCGGCACCAGGACGGACGGCGTCTGGAGGTGGGGCTGCTCGCGCACCGCTGGACCTCCAGCAGCGGCGCCACCAGGTGGTCGGTGGTGTCCGCCGTGCCGGGCGGTCCCCCCGCCGCGGCGGACGGCGCCCGCGTGGAGGAGTGGGCGTTCGCCCAGTCCCCCTGCCACCAGGCTGTCTTCGACGCCGACCTGCGCCTGGTACGGGCGAACGCCGGCATGGAGCGGGCCCTCGCCCTCACGGAGGCCGAGGTGCGCGGGCTGCGCCTGCCGGACATCGCGCCGGATCCCTTGAGCGACGAGACCGAACGCAGGATGCGCCTGGTCCTGGAGACCGGTGAGCCGCAGTACGTCGACTTCTTCGTCCCGCCCGCGGAAGGGCTGCCCGGGCACGGCTGGGCGGCGTCGCTGGCCCCCCTGCGGGATACGGACGGCCGGGTGGCCGCCGTCTGCCTGACCGCGCACGACAGGAGCGCACCGGACGCCGCGGGTGGCGAGGTGAGCCGGCAGCTGCTCGTGCCGGACCTCGCGGACGCCGGCTCCGGCGTCGCCCCCGACAGCGCTCAGGGCGGGGCCCTCACGCCGCAGGGGCTGGTCGACGCGGACCTCCACAGCGAGCGCCGCCAGCCGCGGGAGCACACCAGCACCATGACGCTGCAGCGCAGCCTGCTCCCGCACACGCTGCCCGACCACGCGGCGTTGGAGATCGCCTCCCGGTACCTGCCCGCCGGTACGGAGGCCGGTGTGGGCGGCGACTGGTTCGACGTGATCCCGCTGTCCGGCGCGCGCGTGGCCCTGGTCGTGGGCGACGTCGTCGGCCACGGCATCCGGGCCGCCGCCACCATGGGCCGGCTGCGTACCGCGGTCCGCACCCTGGCCGATGTCGACCTGCCGCCCGACGAACTGCTGACCCACCTCGACGACCTGATCATCCACTTGTCCGCCGACGAGTCCGACCAGGACGCCGCCGGAGAATCCGCCGGGGGCATCGGCACCACCTGCCTCTACGTGGTCTACGACCCGGTCACCCGCCGCTGCACCGTCGCGCGCGCCGGGCACCCCCCGCCCGCGGTGGTCTCCCCCGAGGGCTCGGTCTACCTGCTGGACGTCCCCGCCGGCCCTCCGCTGGGCCTGGGCGGCCTGCCCTTCGAGACCGCCGAGGTGGAACTGGCCGAGGGAAGCGTCCTGGCCCTCTACACCGACGGTCTGCTGCAGGTCCGCGAGCACGACATCGACGAGGCCCTGGACAGCATGTTCGCCGCCCTCAGCCGGCCCGCATCCACCCTGGACACGGTCTGCGACCGGGTCCTGACGGCTCTGCTGACGCACCCGCCCGAGGACGACGTCGCCCTCCTCGTCGCGCGGACCCGGGCCCTGCACGCCGACAAGGTCGTCGTCTGGGACCTGCCGTCCGACCCCTCCGTGGTCTCCCTGGCCCGCCGGCAGACCACCGAGCAGCTGACGGCGTGGGGGCTCGACGAGGCGGCCTTCGTCACCGAGCTGCTGGTCAGCGAACTGGTCACCAACGCCATCCGCTACGGCGAGCCGCCCGTGCAGCTGCGGCTGATCCACGAGAAGAGCACCCTGATCTGCGAGGTCTCCGACGCGAGCAGCACCGCCCCGCACATGCGGCGGGCGCGGATCTTCGACGAGGGCGGGCGCGGTCTGCTCCTGGTGGCCCAGCTGGCCCAGCGGTGGGGCACCCGCCACGCACCGGTCGGCAAGACCATCTGGGCCGAGCAGTCCCTCGTCGGATTCTGATCCGGCCCGCTACGCCCGCTCGGACGGCGGGCCGAAGACCGGCCGCGCCCAGGCCGGGGGGTCCGGCGGCGGCGCCGCAGGCCCCGGAGCGGTCGCGCCGGCGGCCAGGCCGGCGCCGTTCCCGGCGGCGGCGCGCAGGGCCGCGATGAACTCCAGGCAGGAGTCATAGCGGTCCTCGGGGACCTTCGCCAGTGCCTTGGCCAGGACGGCGGCGGCAGCGGGCGGCACCTCCGGCCGCCGCTCGGTGACGGGCGGCGGCTGGTCGTACTGGTGCGCCCACAGCAGTGCCACGTCCTCGTCCCGTTCGAACGGCGGCCCGCCGGTGAGGGATTCGTAGACGACGCAGGCGAGGCTGTACAGATCGCACCTGCCGTCCACCGGGCGTCCGGTGATCTGCTCCGGCGCCATGTAGTCGAGGGTGCCGACGAACTCGCCGGCGGTGGTGAAGCCGCTGAGCGACAGCGACTTCTTCGTCAGTCCGAAGTCCGTGAGGTAGACGTGCTCGGGGTGGTCGCTGTCGGTGCCCGCGGCGACCAGGATGTTGGCGGGCTTGACGTCCCGGTGCACCAGGTCGTGCTCGTGCGCGGCGTCGAGCGCGGACGCCACCTGGGCGGCGATCCGCAGGGCGGTCGCGACGGGGAGCGGGCCGTCCCGGTCCAGCAGGCCGCGCAGGTCCAGGCCGGACACGTAGCGCATGGCGATGTAGAGGACCCCGTCGGTCTCGCCGGCTTCGAAGATCGGGACGATGTGCGGGTGGTCGATCTTGGCGGCCACCCGGGACTCGTGGGTGAAGCGGCGCCGGAAGGTGTCGTCGCGGGCGCGTTCCGGAGCGATCAGCTTGAGCGCCACCGTACGGTCCAGTCGCAGGTCCTTCGCGCAGTAGACGACGGCCATGCCGCCGCGGCCGATCATCCGCTCGACCCGGTAGCCCGCGATCTGCTTGCCGATCAGGCCGGAAGGCCGGCCCGCGTACAGGCTCAGGTTCGATGCCGTGCCCATCAGGGGCCTCTCTCACCGGGTCGGCCGGACGGCGGCTCCGCGCCGTCGCGGCGCCCGTGGGCGAAGGTGCCGGTCATGACGGCTCCATCCTCTGAAAGTCTATCCAGTGGTCCCCGCGCGTGCCCCTCCGTACGCGGCGCGGCGGGAGCGCGGGCGCTCGACGGCGTACGAGGTCCCCGTGTGCGGCGTGCACACGGGGACCTCGGGGGGCGCCTGCCGGCCGTACGGCCGGTGGGGCCCGGGTGGCGGGTCAGCCGGCGCCGCCGGCGCCGCCGCGGCCGCCCTGCCCGCCGGTCTGGCAGCCGACGCCGACGCAGATGCCGCCGGTGCCCCCGGTGCCGCCCTTGCCGCCGTCGCCGCCCGGGATCGGGGCGTTCCCACCGGTTCCGCCGGTACCGCCGTTGGCGCTGCCGTGGCACACTCCGGCGCAGACCCCGCCGTTGCCGCCGGTGTTGCCGGCGCCCCCGGGCCGGCCGGTGGTGCCCGTACCGCCGTTGGCGCTGCCGGTGCAGAGGCCGGCGCAGATCCCGCCCTTACCGCCGTTGGTGCCGTTGACCGAACCGTCGCACTTGCCCGCGCAGACCTTGTCGCCGACGCGGACGCTTCCGTTGCCCACCTTGACGCCGCCCAGAACCGAGCCGCCGCCGAAGCGGTTCCCTGTCGGCCGGCTGTCGTTGCCGCCGGGCGCCGTTCCGGTCTGCTGGCCGCCGAGCGCCGGGGCCGCCTGGCCCACCGCCGCCGGAGCGGGTGCCGCCGTGGCGACGGGGACCATCGCGCCGCCGCCGATCAGTGTCGTCGAGATGACGAGACCGAGACGGAACTTCCAAGATCGCACGCGCATGAGATTCTCCTTGCCTTGCCGAGGAATTGACGCCCCGTTGTACGGGAACGAGGCCGGAGGGCGGACTACCGGCCCGCCGGCCTCGTTCTTCGGTTTCAGCCCCTGTCGCCCGCCGCTCGCCTCAGCAGAAGGGGAGCCCGGTTCCCATCAGGGCGCACCAGTCGCCCTCCGTGTACTGCTGCTTCCAGGTGTCGATCTCCTCGGTGGAGATCTTGTACTTGTCGGCGATCTTCTTCTTCATGTCGTCCGAGTCGTCGGCCAGGACAGCCATCACGATCTGGACCTTGTCCACGGCCGTCAGCTCCGCCTTGGTCTTGTCGGGCAGGTCCTCGAAGCGGAAGCACCCCACCCCGCCGGGCTTGCCGGGTTCGCCGGGCTTGCCGGGCTCGCCGCCCCTGCCGCCCTCTCCGCCCTTGCCGCCCTCGCCGCCCTTGCCGAAGCCGACGCAGTGGGAAAGCGAACCGGACAGGACCGAGGAGGCGCCGCCCGCGGGCTCCGAAGCTTGTGCGGCGCACGCCGTACCGGTGACCAGGGCCAGGGAGGCCACGACCAGGACGATCGGACGCTGCCAGGTGCTTGTGAACATGGGGGTTCTCCGTATCCGTGAGCCAAGAGTGTCGATTGCGGACGTTGGGTGGGGTGGTGGTCGGGGGCCGGGGGGTGGGGGGGGGGGGGGGGGGGGGCCCCCCCCCCCCCCGTGAAGGGGCCCCGGGGGCACAATATGGACCCCCCCGCGCCCCCCCCCCC
>NZ_JBHXRU010000034.1:52372-61148 GCF_042716255.1 Streptomyces sp. NPDC058662
GGGGGTTGGGGGGGGGGGTGGGGGGGGGGGGGGGGGGGGGCGGGGTGGAGGCCCGGAGGCCTCCACCCCGTCAGGTCAGGTGCCGCGGTCAGAAGATGCTGCCGCCGCCGGCGCCGCCGCCGCCGCCGAGGCCACCGAAGATCCCGAGGCCGCCCACACCGCCCTTGCCGCCCGCGCCGCCCTGGAAGACGCCGAACCCGCCGGCCCCGCCCTTCCCGCCGTTGCCGCCCTTCAGGCGACCGTCTCCGCCGCCGCCGCCGTTTCCGGCGTTGCCGCCGAAGAGACCGCTGCCGCCCTTGCCGCCCTCGCCGCCGTCGCCTCCGATGACGCCCTCGCCGCCGCCACCGCCGCCGCCGCCGCCACCGCCGACCAGCACGCCGTCGCCACCGGCGCCGCCCTTGCCGCCCTTGCCGCCGGTCCCCAGGACGCTGCCGCCGCCGGAGCCGCCGGAGCCGCCGCCGCCGCCGATGATGCCGCCACCACCGGCGCCTCCGTCCCCTCCGGCGCCGCCGGCGGCCGGGAGGGCCGTAGCCACGTGGGCCGGCATCGGGGCCGCGGATGCGGCGGCCGCCGGGAGGAAGACGCCTCCTGCGACCATCGCGGCCGAAGCGGCCAGCGTCGCGAATCGGAAGCCCTTGCGGGTGGGGCGAACAACGTTGTTGGTGTGAATGTTGCGGTTCATGATTTTCTCCTACTGAATAGAGAGGGAATTCGGTGTTCCCCGGGTATTCGGGGCGATTGCGGTTCTCTTTCCGTTTGCGTTTCCGTTTCCGGTGAGGCCCGCAAAACAAGTAAGCCCCGGCGGCCACCCCCCGGTCACGTTCCGGAAAGTCGTGGCTTGACACGACCGGAATACGCGCTATAAGCCCCGGCGCCGGTTCGCGGGCACAACGAAAAGGTGGCCACCGTGATGACGGTGACCACCGGGGTCGATCGAGGGGACGCGCCTGTGGCGCTACGGCGCCGGCCGGCCCGCCGGCCCCGCGGACGGCGGCGGCGGGAGCGGCGGCAGCGCGGGCTCGTACAGCCAGGCCGAGAGCAGCCCGTCCAGCGGCTCGGTCGCGTAGCGGCCCGCGTGGGCCGCGAAACCGGCCGTGGTCACCACGCCGTAGCGGTGCACGGTGGCCCACTCGCGCAGCATGCGGAAGAACGCTCCGTCGCCCAGGGCGTGGCGGAGGGCGTGCAGGACGAGTCCCCCGCGCTGGTAGAGCCTGTCGTCGAACATGAGCTTGCGGCCGGGGTCCGCCAGGACCAGGTCCTGCGGCCGCGAGGCCAGCAGCCGGTGCGCGCCGACCGCCAGCGCGTGCGCGGTACGGCCGCCGGAGCGCTCCGACCAGAGCCACTCGGCGTACTTCGCGAAGCCCTCGTTCAGCCAGATGTGGCGCCAGTCGGCGATGCTCACGCTGTTGCCGAACCACTGGTGGGCCAGCTCGTGGGCGACGAGGCGCTCCGCTCCGCGGACCCCGTCCACATGGTTGGTGCCGAAGAGGGAGAGGCCCTGCGCCTCCACCGGGACGTCCAGCTCCTCGTCGGCGACGACCACCGCGTACTCGCCGAAGGGGTAGGGGCCGAACAGTTCCTCGAACAGCCGCATCATGGCGGGCTGCCGGGCGAAGTCGCGGGAGAACGCCGGCAGCAGGTGGCCGGGCACGTGTGCGCTCTGCGGGACCCCGTCGAGCCCGGGGTCCCCGAGCAGCACGGTCCGGTGCATGCCGATGGACAGCCCGACCAGGTAGCTGGAGGTGGGCGCGGACTGCTCGTACACCCAGGTGGTCGTGCTGGCCCTGGTGGTACGGGTGAGCAGCCGCCCGCCGACCACCACCGTGTAGGGGGAGGGCGTATTGACCGAGATCTGGTACGAGGCCTTGTCGGCGGGCCGGTCGTTGCACGGGTACCAGGAGGGCGCGCCGACGGGCTGGCTGGCCACCAGCGCGCCGTCGGTCAGCTCCTCCCAGCCGATGCCGCCCCAGGGGCTGCGTACGGGCTTGGGGTTGCCCGCCCACTGCACCTCGACCGTGAAGGCCGCGCCGGCCGGCAGCGCCTTGGCGGGCCTGACCCGGAGCCTGCCGCCCCGGTGGGTGTACTGGGGGGCCCGGCCGTCCACCAGGACCCGCCCTATCCGGAACTCGGCGAGGTTCAGGTGGAACTCGGTGAGGGGCGCCCGCCCGGCGATCGCGCTCAGCCGGGCCGTCCCGGCCAGCCGGTTGGGTCCGGGGCGGTACTCCAGAGCGAGTTCGTACCGGTGCACACGGTAACGGGAGTCGCCGTTGGCCGGGAAGTACGGGTCCGACACCGCTGTCTGCTGGCCGCTCACTGCCGCTTCCGCTCCCTGCGCTGTGCTCGTACGACGTGCTGGTGCACCGCGTCCCGACCGCGCCCCCGGGGCGACCCGGGACCGTCCCTCAGGACCGCCACGCCTCGATCGGGTTGCCCAGCCACCGGGTGTCGGCGGGCACGGACTCCCCGGCCATCACGAGCGAGGCGGGACCCAGGGTGCTGCGGGCCCCGACCGTGCTGCCGGGCAGGACGATTCCGCCCGGGCCCAGGGTGGCGCCCTCGCGGAGGACCACAGTATCCGTCCGCAAGATCCGGTCGTGGAAGAGGTGCGTCTGCAGCACACAGCCCCGGTTCACGGTGACCCCGTCGCCCAGTACCACCAGGTCCGTCTCGGGAAGCCAGTAGCTCTCGCACCACACGCCCCGGCCGATCCCGGCCCCCAGTGCGCGCAGCCACAGGCCCAGCAGCGGCGTACCGGGCACGGAGCCGATCAGCCACGGCACGGCGAGGACCTCGACGAAGGTGTCGGCCAGTTCGTTGCGCCACACGAAGCCGCTCCACAACGGGTGCTCCCCCACCCGGTGCCGGCCCACCAGCAGCCACTTCGCGGCCACCGCGACCAGGCACGCGGCCGTGCCGGCGGCGAGCAGGACCGCCCCGGACAGCAGCGCCGCGCCCCACACGCCCGCGCCGGTCCGGGTCGCCAGCGCGCAGAGCGCCGCCCCGGTCAGGAGGGCCAGCGCCGCCGAGCAGAACACCGGGAGGAGCCGGCACAGCTCGACCAGGCCCCGCGCCCACAGCAGCCGTGCGGGCGGGTCGTAGGTCCGGCTCTGGTCGGCGTCCGCGGCCGAGCGCGGCAGCCGGACCGGGGGCAGGCCCAGGTACGAGCTGCCCTTCTTGGCCTTCTTCGGGGTCGCGGACAGCACGCCGACCAGCCCGTCGTCGGGCACGGTCCGGCCCGGCGCGGTCATCCCCGAGTTGCCGAGGAAGGCGCGGCGGCCGATCTCGGAGTGCCCGACGCGCATCCAGCCGCCGCCCAGTTCGTAGGGCGCGGTCAGCGTGTCGTCGGCGAGGAACGCGCCGTCGCCCACGGTGGTGAGGCTGGGCAGCGCGAGCACCGTGGACACCTCGGCGCCGCGGCCGATCCGCATGCCGAGCAGCCGCAGCCAGACGGGGGTGATCAGCCCGGCGTACAGCGGGAAGAGCGTCTCCCGGGACAGGTCCATCAGCTGGGTGACCGTCCAGGCCTGCCAGCCGACCCGGCCGTGCGTCGGGTGGGTTCCCGTTCGCAGCCCCAGGCTGAGCAGGCGGACCGGGACCAGCAGCAGCAGCGCGTACGCGAACCCGTAGGCGAGCGCCCCGGGCACGACGGCGAGCAGTGCTCCGCGCACCGCCTGGCCGAGTCCGGCGCCGGCGGGTACGAACAGGCTGACCACGAGTACGGCGGGCAGCGCCGCGAGCACGGGCAGGGCCAGCAGGCAGAAGCCGGTGGCCCCGTAGACGGCGCGCCAGCGCAGCGGTCGCGGCGGGCGCTGCGCCGGCCAGGCGCGCTTGGCCTTGCCGAGCTTGACGGCGGGGGCGCCCGCCCAGCGCTGGCCGGTCGGTACGTGGCCGACCACGGCGGAGCCGGGGGCCACCTCGGCGCGCTTGCCGACCCGGGCGCCGGGAAACAGGATGCTGCGGGTGCCGACCACGGCGCCCGCACCGACCTTCACGGGTCCGATCACCAGCCGGTCCCCGTCCAGCCAGTGGCCGGAGAGATCCACCTCGGATTCGACGGCGCAGCCGCGGCCGAGCTTGAGGAGGCCGGTGACCGGCGGCAGCGAGTGCAGGTCCACGTCGGGGCCGACCTTGGCGCCGAGGGCCCGCGCGTAGCGCTCCAGCCAGGACCCGGTGAGCGAGGTCGCGCCCGCGTACTCGGCGAGCCGCTCGGCGGTCCACAGCCGCAGGTGCACGCTGCCGCCGCGGGGGTGGCGGCCCGCCTGCACCCCGCGCAGCAGCAGCCGGGCCCCGCCGGCCGCGATCGCGAGCCGGCCGGGGGCGCTGTAGAGCAGGAGCGCGCCGGCGGCGACGAGCCACCAGGACGCGCCCGGGGCCCACGGGTACGCGCCGAACCGGTGCAGGATGTTGCCGAGGGCCAGCAGCGCCACCGTCCAGCGCAGGCCGACCAGGGTGAACAGCGGAAGCAGCAGCAGCACCTGAGCCACCTGGGTGCGCGGGGGTACTGGTGCGACGGTCCGGGTGGCGCCGTCGTCCTGGACGGACTTCTCCAGCCGCCGGGCCAGCTTGCGCAGGGTGGGCTGCTGGTAGATGTCGAGTACGGCCGCGCTCGGGTAGCGGGTGCGCAGCCGGGTCGTGAGCCGGGCGGCGGCGAGGCTGTTGCCGCCGATCGCGAAGAAGTCGTCGGCGGCGCCGGTGACGCCCACGCCGAGGGTCTCGCTCCACTGCTCGGCGAGCCAGGCCTCCGTGCCGTAGAGGTGTTCGGCGGGTCCGCCGGTCTGCAGCTCGGGCAGCGGCCAGGGCAGCGCGTCCCGGTCCACCTTGCCGGACGTGCGGGTCGGGAGTTCGTCGACCGGGGCGAGGAGCGGGACGAGGGCGGCGGGCAGTTCGGCGCGCAGCCGCTCGACGGCGGCCGCCCGGTCCCAGCCCTCCTGGACGACGAGGTAGCCGACGAGCAGCTGGTTCCCGCCGCGCGCGGTGCGGACGGCGGCGGCCGCGCCGGCGACGCGGGGCAGCGCCTGGAGCGCGGCGTCGACCTCGCCCAGCTCGATGCGGCGGCCGCCGAGTTTGATCTGCTCGTCTCCGCGGCCGAGGAAGACCAGCCCCTCGGGTTCCGCGCGGACGAGGTCTCCGCTGCGGTAGGCGCGCTGCCAGCCGAGGGAGTCCAGTGGGGCGTACTTCTCCGCGTCCTTCTCGGGGTCGAGGTAGCGGGCGAGGCCGACCCCGCCGATCACGAGCTGGCCGCTGCCGCCCATGGGCACCGGATCGCCGGACTCGTCGACGACGGCGAGGTCCCAGCCGTTCAGCGGGAGGCCGATGCGGATCGGTTCGGCGCCGGTCAGCAGGGAGGCGCAGGCGACGACGGTGGCCTCGGTCGGGCCGTAGGTGTTCCAGACCTCGCGGCCCTCGGTGACCAGGCGCTGGGCCAGTTCGGGCGGGCAGGCCTCGCCGCCGAAGATCAGCAGCCGGACGTCGTCGAGGGTCTCGGGCTCCCAGAGCGCCGCCAGGGTCGGCACGGTGGAGACGACGGTGATGTCCTGGTCCATGAGCCAGGGGCCGAGGTCGGCTCCGCTGCGCACCTGGGAGCGGGGGACGGGGACGAGGCAGGCGCCGTGGCGCCAGGCGAGCCACATCTCCTCGCAGGAGGCGTCGAAGGCCACGGACAGGCCGGCCATGACGCGGTCGCCGGGTCCGATCGGCTCCTCGGCGAGGAAGAGCGCGGCCTCGGCGTCCACGAAGGCGGCGGCGCTGCGGTGGCTCACGGCGACGCCCTTGGGCCTGCCCGTGGAGCCGGAGGTGAAGATGATCCACGCGTCGTGCTCGGGGTCCGGCCGCCCGGCGCCGGCGGGGCCCGCGGCGGGGCCGGTGGCGTCGAGGCGCTGTCCCGCGCCGAGGACGGCGCGTACCCCGGCCTCGCCGAAGACCAGGTCGGCGCGCTCGTCGGGGTCCTCGGCGTCGACCGGCACGTAGGCGGCGCCGGCCGCGAGGACGGCGAGGACGGCCACGTACAGCTCGTTGGTGCCGGACGGCACGCGCACGCCGACCCGGTCGCCGAGTCCCACGCCGGCGGCGGCGAGGGCGCGCCGGCGGCGCTCGACCTCGGCGGCCAGTGCCCGGTAGGTCAGACGGGTGGTGCCGTCGTCGAGGGCGAGCTCGTCGGGGTGGGCCCGTACGGAGGCCTCGAAGATGTCGACCAGGGTGCGGGGGGCGGCGGCGGGACCGGCGCGGAACCGGGCGGACTTGCCGGATTCCTCGCTCGTCCCGGCGCCGGACTCCCCGCCGTCGAGCAGGGTGAGGTCACCGCGCTCAGGTGTGGCTGCCATGGGCCCTCGCGTCTCATTCCCGGAAACGTCCGGGTCGCCGGCGGAGCCCGGGTCCACCCGGGTTGTTCCACTCCGGCGCCAAACAACCCACCAGTCTAGTGCGACATCAAGGACTTTCCCGTTGAAGCCTTGCGCGTGGCACGATCGCGGCCCCCGCGATGGCGCGATCCGCTCGCCTCGGCTCACCCCTGCTCCGCGCCGTGTCGCGGGGCGCTGTCGGCGATGCGGTCCAGGTCGGCCAGCAGCGACTCCAGCCAGGCCCGCGCCGCGTAGTAGCCGCTCGGCGCGCCGGGCGGTACGGCCCCCGGGGCGTCGAGGTCCTCCTCCGGCGGGCCGGCGTCCGGCGCCGGTGTCCACAGTGAGCCCCCGACCGGGTCCAGGACGGAGGACAGCAGCAGCATCCGCCCCGCGACCCGGTCCCCGAGCCGGGTCACCTCCGCGGCGACCCCGGGGTCCAGGGGCGGTACGGCCACGGGGACCGGCGGGCCCGCCGCCGGGGCGGGCGGCACCAGGACCCGCTCCGCGCCCCACAGCGTGTGGTGCCCGGTCAGGAGGACCGCCTGCCAGTCGACCGCCGGCGGCGTACCGCCGGTCGGGCGGTCCGGGCCCGGCGCCGCCCGCGGGCTGCCTCCCGGTTCGCTCTGGAACTGCGCGAAGGCCGACTCCGCCAGGACGACAGCGCGCCGCAGCGACCCGTGCGCCGGGGGCGCGCCCGGATCCCGTACGCCGCCGGCCGCGATGGCGGCGGCGGTGGCGACGACGGCCTCCGCGGCGCAGCGCAGCAGTACCGCGCCGGAGCGGCGCACCTCGTCCTGCGCCCCGCGCGGCCAGGCCAGCAGGCCGAACACGGCGCCGACCGCGCTTCCCACCAGGACGTCCAGCAGCCGGACCTCGGCGATCCGCCAGGTGGCCGGCGCGAGCTGGGCGAAGACCAGGGCGACCACCACCGCGAACAGGGCCTGGGACCAGCCGACGCCCTTCACCGGCCCCAGCGTGAAGGTCAGCAGCATGAGCGGGAGCAGGACGATGGCGTACACCTCGGTGTCCGTCCCGACCAGGGCGAGCGCCGCGGCCGTGCACAGGGCTCCGATCAGGGTCCCCGCCAGCGCCTGCCGGATGCCGGCCCGGGTCGCGCCCGAGGTCGTACGGGTCAGGGTCAGCGTCGCCAGCATCGCCCAGAAGCCGTGCGGGAGCGTGGCCAGGCCGGCGACGGCGCGGGCGGCCGCCAGGGCCAGGCTGATGCGCACCGCGTTCTGGAAGACGACCGACCGGCTCCCCGCGTGCCCCACCAGCCGTCGCCACCACAACTGGGGCGCCCGCATCCGCGCGTACCAGAAGCGGCCCGCGGGCAGTCCCGCCGCGGCAGCCCGCCCCCGTACCGCCAGCGCCGCAGCCCCGGCCAGGGCTGTCGCGGCGTCGGCCGCTTCCAGCAGTGCGGCCCGGCGGCGCAGCTCCGTGGGTGGGGCCGGGCCCGTCGGAGCTGCCGCGAGCAGCGCCCGCTCCCGGGCCGGGCCGGGGGGCGCCGCCGCGGCTCCGGGCACCCCGCGCAGCAGTGCGGCGCTGTCCGCGGCGGACCGCCCGACGGCGCGCAGCAGGTCCCGTTCCGCGTCGGTCGGGGCGGTGGCGGGCGGACCGGCGGGGAGCCGGACCAGCCGGTTCAGCAGCGTACGGCCGGCCAGTCCGGTGTGGGCCAGGGCGCGGGAGCGGACCCCGGGTCCCGCCGGGCGCTCCGCCTCCGGCACCCGGGAGGGCCGCAGCGCCTCGCCCGCCTCCCGGGCCGCCCGCACCGTCGGCGGGGCCGGGCCGGACGGTGTCCGGGCCAGCTCGCCGGCGCAGCGCTCGGCGAGTCCGGCGGCGCGTGCGGCGAGCTCGCGGTAGGCGACGGTGCGGGGTTCGGGGAACAGCAGGGCCTCGGCGAGCACGAGCAGCAGGATCCCGGCGGTGGTCCCGGCCAACCGCTCGCCCAGGGTGTCCGGGGCGTACGGGGGGAAGGACGGCAGGATGTACAGGAGCTGCAGCCCGGGCGTGGCACCGGCCTGGCGGGGCCCGCCCGCGGCGACGAAGGCCAGTGCGAAGCCGATGACCAGCATTCCGGCGACGGCGCTCCAGGTCCGGACGGCGAGGAAGGTGCCGGCGACGACCAGTAGCCAGGCCGCGGGCAGCAGCCTGACCAGGAGGGCGGCCCGCTGGCGGCCGGTCCCCGGGATGTGGGAGAGCCCGGCGAGCGAGACCGCGGCGAACAGGGCGTAGGTGGCGCCGACGGGCTCGCCGAACCCGTACAGGAAGAGGTAGAAGCCGGCCCCGGCGGCCAGGGTGACCCGCAGTGAGCGGCGGGCCGGGGCCGCGTAGGCGGCGGACGGCCGGCGCCGCCCGCGCCCCGGGGCGGCGCTCGCGGCGTCGCCGGTACCTCCCGTACCCGGTGCCGCCGGGCAGCCGGTCGTAGACCACCAGGAACC